>NZ_WHJF01000009.1:0-110348 GCF_011682185.1 Massilia genomosp. 1 | reverse complement strand
ACCGCTCCTGCCGTGCTCGACAGTTTCATGTCGTCCACCGCGATGGTCGCGCTGCCGTTGGGGATCGAGATCGACAGCCCGTTCGGGGACACATTTTGCTGGGCGAAGACAGATGTCGTTGCCATGCCAAAAGTGATGCAGGCGATTGCGCCGAGGAGGCGGCGCGACATTCGGAATACAGCAGGGCTGGTCTGGGACATGTTCTTTTTTATTGTGATGAATTAAGGCGCGCCGAAACGCGCCCAGGGAAGGCATCAATCTTTGTGTTTCGTTAGGAGCCATGCTTTGCTACGCTTTGACGAACAGAATCCAGGCAAGGCGGCATAATGCCTTTCGTGTTGCAGTGAAGAAGGACGCCGAGCAAATCACACGGCCCGGAAACGTCGCCTGGCGAGGTCAACGGCGTCATTTCCGCTCGCTTTGACTGGCCCCTCAGGCGGCAGGACGGCCCGCTTGCATCGTCAGTAAGGCGCGTAGCTGACAAACCCTCGAAGGCTTCACTGATACCAAGGGCAGCCACCGTCCTATCAAAAATGACAATAGTGCAGCGGGGAAATCTTATCGAAAATAGTTCTCAGTTTCAATGATTTTATGAGATTTGGTTTTGATCGGAACAAAATGAGACGGTCATCTGAAAAGCGGAAAGTGACTGGCTGACCTGCATTGATTATGGTAGAACTGTAAAGACCGCAATGTGTTCTTGGCGCCGGGCACGCGCTGATGAATGTCCCGATCAGTTCCACACGCGCCAGGCGCCTCAGCCGGGCAGATGACTACGGTTACAGCGGCTCGTCGTCATAACGGATCTGCATGCCATTGAACACGCGTATTTCCAGATACACGCTCTTGCCGGCCGAACGCCGGATGCGCAGCACGTCGTGGCTTTCCCATGCGGCGGTGACGGGCGTGCCCCCCTCCGATACCAGCACATAGGTGCTGTTGTCTTCGCCGTCGAAGGCAGTGCCGCTCGAGCGCACTGCAACGACTTTCGCGTAGCCCACGGTGGCGCCGCAGTTTCTCCTGAAGGTCGTCACCGTCGAATATCCGTTCGGCGAGGTCGATTCGGATAAGACGTCGTTTCCGCACGGTCCACTCAAGTCCAGGCAAGCGCTCAGAGACGATGCCAGGGCCAGCATTGCAAGCGAACGCATCATGCAGTTCTCCCTGTTAAATCGCATGCACCAAGCATGCGGGTCGGTTCCGGATAACAAAAAGCCCCGCTCTCCTGCGAGAACGGGGCTGTGCGCGCCGCGCCTGGGCGCGGCGGCAATCGTACATTCTTACATCTGCTCGATCATCACATCGCCGAAACCGGAGCACGACACTTGGGTCGCGCCTTCCATCAGGCGGGCAAAATCGTAGGTAACCTTTTTCGAGGCGATCGATTTCTGCATCGACGAGATGATCAGGTCGGCCGCTTCCAGCCAGCCCATGTGACGCAGCATCATTTCAGCCGACAGGATCAGCGAACCCGGGTTCACATAGTCCTTGCCTGCGTACTTCGGCGCGGTGCCGTGGGTCGCTTCGAACATGGCGACCGAGTCCGACAGGTTGGCGCCCGGAGCGATGCCGATACCACCCACTTGTGCGGCCAGCGCGTCGGAAATGTAGTCGCCGTTCAGGTTCAGGGTCGCGATGACGCTGTACTCGGCCGGACGCAACAGGATCTGCTGCAGGAACGCGTCCGCGATCGAATCCTTGACGATGATGTCCTTGCCGGTCTTCGGATTCTTGAACTTGCACCATGGGCCGCCATCGATCAGCTCGGCGCCGAACTCTTTCTGTGCCAGTGCGTACGCCCAATCGCGGAAGCCGCCTTCGGTGTACTTCATGATGTTACCTTTGTGAACGATGGTCACGGAAGGCTTGTCATTGTCGACGGCGTACTGGATCGCCTTGCGCACCAGGCGCTCGGTGCCTTCGATCGACACTGGCTTGATGCCCAGGCCCGAGGTCTCAGGGAAGCGGATCTTGGTGACGCCCATTTCCTTGATCAGGAAATCCATCAGTTTCTTGGCGCCTTCGGAACCTTGCTGGTATTCGATACCGGCGTAGATGTCTTCCGAGTTTTCGCGGAAGATGACCATGTCGGTCTTCTCTGGCTCACGCACTGGCGACGGCACGCCGGTGAAGTAACGCACCGGGCGCAGGCAGACGTACAGGTCGAGCTGCTGGCGCAGGGCGACGTTGAGCGAACGGATGCCGCCGCCGACCGGGGTCGTGAGCGGTCCCTTGATCGACACAACGTAGTCCTTCAACACTTCCAGGGTTTCTTCCGGCAGCCACACGTCCGGGCCGTACACGGTCGTCGACTTCTCGCCGGCATAGATTTCCATCCAGCTGATCTTGCGCTTGCCGCCGTAGGCCTTGGCCACGGCTGCGTCGATGACCTTGATCATGACCGGGCTGATATCGACGCCGGTGCCATCGCCTTCGATGTAGGGAATGACTGGATTATCTGGTACATTCAGCGAAAAATCGGCATTGACCGAGATTTTTTGGCCGTCAGCAGGTACTTTGATATGTTGATACATCGTGATCTCCGAAGTGGACGCATAGCAGGCGACAACAATGTTGCGTCTGTCAGGCATGGTCTGCAATCTGAATTGGTTACTATAAATACGACGAGAGTAGTAGTCTTCTATAAGACATAAGACGCGCGTTTCATATTATGCACCAGTATTTTACTAGGCGCTACGGTTTTGCGACACTAACAAATGGCTTGCCGGCCGAACGGCGGGCCGAACATCTTTCCAGCGACTCAATTATGCCCCTCATTCTCTTTAACAAGCCGTTCCAGGTGCTGTGCCAGTTCTCGCCCCAGGCAGGACGCGAAACGCTGGCCGACTACCTGCGCACGCCCGAGATCTACCCGGCCGGCCGGCTCGACGCCGACAGCGAAGGCCTGATGCTGCTCACCGACGATGGCCGCCTGCAGCACAGCATCGCCCATCCGGACCACAAGGAAGCGAAGACCTACCTGGTGCAGGTGGACGGCGCGCTCGGTGTGGACGCATTGGCGCGACTGCAGGCGCCGCTCGACCTGGGCGATTTTGTCACCAAGCCATGCAAGGCGGTGCAGATTGCCGAACCGGGCTGGCTGTGGCCGCGCACGCCGCCGATCCGGGTGCGCGCCGACAAGCCGACCAGCTGGATCGCGATTACTTTGCAGGAGGGGAAGAACCGCCAGGTGCGCAGGATGACGGCGGCGGTGGGCTTGCCGACCCTGCGGCTGGTACGCAGCAGCATCGGGCCGTTTTCGCTGGCCACGCACCCCCTGATGCCGGGGGAATGGGTGGAAGTGCCGGCCGGGGACATGAAGAAAATCTGAAGCGTATCCCGAACCGGGCTTGTTTCTACGCCGGGGTCAGACCCCGGTTTTGCTTGTCTGGGGTCTGACCCCGGTGTAGAAACAAGCCCGGTTTTGCTTGTCTGGGGTCTGACCCCGGTGTAGAAACAAGCCCGGTTTTGCTTGTCTGGGGTCTGACCCCGGTGTAGAAACAAGCCTGGTTTTGCCCGATAAAGAGGACCCGGGCAGTTTCCAAATCGCAATTCTTAAACCGGGGTCAGACCCCAGGCACCCAACACCGGGGTCTGACCCCGGTTTAAGAATTGCGACTTGAAAACCAAAGCGCAGACGAAAAAAACCCGCCGGACCGAAGCCAGGCGGGTTTTTGTCATGCTCACAAGCTCAAACCAGCGGACCGAAGTCCACCGGCGGCACAGACTATTAAGCCAGCGCTTTCAGAGCGGCAGCCAGACGGCTCTTGTGACGCGCTGCTTTGTTCTTGTGGATGATTTTCTTGTCGGCGATGCTGTCGATGGTCGACACGGATGCCTGGAAGATCGACGCTGCGGCGGCTTTGTCGCCAGCCTGGATAGCCTTGCGCACTGCTTTGATAGCGGTACGCAGGGTCGAACGCTGCGACGAATTGTGAGCGTTTTGCTTAACTGCTTGACGAGCGCGCTTGCGTGCTTGTGCGGTATTTGCCATGGAATTTCCTAAATCGAGGTCAAGTTGCGTTTGCAAACAATAGCGTCTGTCAAACCAGTGTTTTTTCTACACCTTGTGTGTCAAACCAGTGCCTGCCAAACATTAGTGTCTGCGTAACAGAATTCTGTACAGCCTTCGATTATAGCGAAAAGTTCCGGTAAGGGCAATTCAAAAATCAACATTTGTCGGCCGACCCCGTCCGCACCACCCTTGCCGGGCTATAATCCCGGCCCATGAACTTGCTCAAAACCCTGGCTGCCATCTCCAGCATGACCATGCTGTCCCGCGTCACCGGCCTGCTGCGCGAAAGCCTTTTCGCGCGCGCCTTCGGCGCTTCGGAATTCACCGATGCCTTTAACGTCGCCTTCCGTATTCCCAACCTGCTGCGCCGCATGTTCGCCGAGGGCGCCTTCGCCCAGGCCTTCGTGCCGATCCTGGCCGACGTCAAGACCCAGCACGGCGACGAAGGCACGCGCCCGCTGGTCGACAGCGTCGCCACCGTGCTGATCTGGTCAACCCTCCTGATCACCATCGCCGGCATCATCGCCACCCCGATGCTGATCATGTGGATCATGGACACGTCGAAACAGACGCCGCAGGCCGAGCAGGCCGCCGTCTTCATGACGCGCATGATGTTCCCCTATATTATCTGCATGGCTTTCGTCTCGCTGGCCAGCGGCATTCTCAACACCTGGCGCCAGTTCAAGATTCCCGCCTTCACGCCTGTCCTGCTGAATATTTCCTTCATCCTGGCGTCGCTGTTCCTGGCCCAGCGCCTCGAGCAGCCAATCTACGCGATGGCCTTCGCGGTGGTGGTCGGCGGCCTGCTGCAGGTGGGCATCCAGATTCCCTCCCTGATGAAAATCGGCATGCTGCCGCGCATTTCGATCAATCCCATCGCCGCCCTGCGCGACCCGGGCGTACACCGCATGCTGAAAAAGATGGGACCGGCCGTGTTCGCCGTCTCCGCCGCCCAGATCAGCCTGCTGGTCAATACCGGCATCGCTTCGCGCCTGGGCGCCGGCAGCGTCTCCGCCCTCACCTACGCCGACCGCCTGATGGAATTCCCCACGGCGATGCTGGGCGTGGCCTTGGGCACGATCTTGCTGCCCAGCCTGGCCAAGGCGAATGCCGAGGGCGATACCTCCGAATACTCGGCCCTGCTCAACTGGGGCCTGCGCCTGACCTTCCTGCTGGCCCTGCCCGCCTCGGTCGGCCTGGCCATGCTGGCCGAACCGATGATCGCCACCCTGTTCCACTATGGCGCGTTCAGCGCCAGGGCGGTCCACGCCTCGGCCATGCCGCTGATGGCGTACAGCGCCGGCCTGGTCGGCATTATCCTGGTCAAGACGCTCACGCCGGCGTTTTATGCGCGCCAGGATGTGCGCACGCCGGTGCGCATCGCCATCGGCGTGCTGGTGGCGGTGCAATTGATGAACCTGGTGTTCGTGCCGTATTTGAAAGTGGCGGGCCTGGCGCTGTCGATCGGCCTGGGCGCGTGCATCAACGCGGCCGTGCTGTACACCATGCTGCGCAAGCGCGGCATTTATGTGCCGCAGCCGGGCTGGATTGTGTTCTTCGCCAAGCTGGTCATCGCCGTCGCCGTGATGGGCCTGATCGCGTACTACTGCAAGATCCAGCTCGACTGGACCGCGCTGCAAGCGCGTCCATGGCTGCGCGCCGGCGCCCTGTTCGCCATCGTGGCCGGCAGCGGCCTGGCTTACTTCGTGGTGTTGTTCGGACTAGGCTTCCGCTTCAAGGATTTCAAGCGCAGCGGGCGCTGAGCGGCGCGGGCGTCATCGTCGCGCCCCAGCCGCTTTACAAGGATACAGGCGCGCCAGGACGGCGAGCACGGCGGGAGCGGCGTCCCCCTTGAGCTTGTCCTTGCTCAGGCGCGATAAGTCTTCGACGATCAGATAATTCAGTTCATGGGGCACCGATTTTCTATCGGGACACCACTGATGTCCGGCAGCCGCACCCATGACGCCATCGATATAGCCCATGGCACGCTCGCGCCGAACCGAATTGAGCTGTCCTTGCGCAGGATCGGCAAGCATATCGCGAACCAGCTTTTCTCCCGTCATGTGCGAGTCGTAGGGGCGTGGCGGCGCGCCATGCGCGTGCGTTGCCACCATGATCAGCGCAGAGACAACTGCTCTGACGCGTTGAGCGGCGTGCTTCATGATCCAGATGCCATTTCCATGTATTACCTCCTGAGCCATGCTGACAACATGCTATTACCAATAACGTTTTTTGCGCCTACTTTTCCCTTTTAGGTTCGTTGCGGCGGCCGTCGTCGCGCTGGCGTTCGTCGCGCTGGCGCGCCTCCTGCCCCGCGCCGTCTTTCCCATCCCCCTCCTGCCCGGTCGTACCGGATTGATCTTCCTGCGGCGGCTCCACCGGTTCGTCCGGCTTGTCGGCCGGCGGATCGGCCTTCTCGGGCTGCGCTTCCTCGGGTGGCGTGGTGGCCTCGACGGGCGGCTCCTGGGCGGGTGCTGGCGGCATGGCCGGCGCCGGCTCCGGCGGCTTCGGCGCGCCGTCGGCGGGCGGGAACAGCGGCGCCGGCTGGCCCGGCTGGTTCTGGCCAGGCACCGTCAGCGGTTCCTGCGGCGCCATGGTCAAGGTCGACAAGGTGAACTTCCACTCCGACAGCTTGCTCTTGTTTTCCATGTTCAGGAAGCGCGCGTCGAAATTGCCGACCTTGAGCGGCGGCGAATCCGACAGGCTGTAGACCCCGAGCACGCCCTGCTTGTCGCCCACGTACATCACGCCCCATTCGGCCTTGCCGGTGATCGGGTCGACGAAAATCTTGCGCAGGTGGCGCCGGGTGCCGGGAAAGCGCGGGTCCTTGAGCAGTTCCTGCAAGGTGGGCGGCTGCTGCGGCTGGCCCGGCGGCGTGGCGGCGGCGTAGCTGCGCAGCGCATCGCTGAAGGCGGCGCCGATGGCGAGCAGTTCTTCTTCGGCGGCGGCGCGCTGCATGAGCGAGCCGACCTTCAGGCTGGCCGCGCCCACCAGCCCGATCACGGTGACCAGGATGATCAAACCCAGATAGGTAAAGCCGTGCGCGCGCGTCAAGCGCGGCGCGGCCCTACCAGTCGAGGTACGGTTTGCCGTTGCGGTCATTGCCGGGCGCCCCACTCTTGATGCTGTACAGGTTGCCCTTGGTGGTGTCTTCGGGAGCCACCAGGATCCAGCTGGTGCTGCTGTCGGCCACCGGGTCCACGGGAATACTGCGCAGGTATTTTTTCTCGACCAGCTGTTCCAGCGAATCGGGATAGCGCCCGGTGTCGGCGTAGTACTGGTCGATCACGGCGCGCGTGTTGCGCAGGTTGTCGGCCAGGATCGTATCCTTGGCGCTGTCGATGCTCGGAAAAAAGCGCGGCACCGCGAGCGTGAGCAGCAGCGCGACAATGCCCAGCACCACCAGCAGTTCGATCAGGGTGAAGCCGCGCGCCGGGCGGCCTTGGTTTGCTTGCATCCGTGCTTGCATCCTCTTTACCATTTGCGGTACGGTACATCGTTCAGGCCGACCCGGTCCGAGGTCGAATACACATCGTACACGTCCTCGCCTTCGCGCGGGTCAAGGGCCTCGCTGGCGTAGCTGCGCTTGCCCCAGGTCTGGGCGGGATTCACATCGCCGCTGGCGCTGAAAGGGTCGCGCGGCACGCGGCGCAGGAAAAAGATCTTGGCGCGGGTGGGACTGCGCACATCGGGCACGCCGTCGACCAGTTGCTCGAGCGACTTCGGGTAACCATTGCTGTTCAAGGCGCGCGCGATCCGACCCTCGTCGTAAGCGCGCTTGTAGGCGTCGATGCCCTGGCGGATTTCGCGCAGCGAGCGGCGCAACTCCTGCTCCTGCTGGCGTTGCATGGTCACTTGCGTCACCGGCACCACCAGGGTGCCGAGCAGGGCCAGAATCGCCAGGGTCACCAGCAATTCGATCAGCGTGAAGCCGCGGCCCCGCCCGTGCGCCATCATTGCTCCGGCGCGGGCGTGGTTTCCGGGACCGGCACCGGGGTGACGGCGGCGGCCGGCGCTTCCGGTAGCGCCGGGGCCGGGGCCGGGGCACGCACGCCCGGCGACGGCGGCATGAGCACCGGCGCGCGCGGCGTGGTATCCGGACGGCGCCGGAAGCTGGTCTCGGTACCGGCGCTGAACTCGGACGCGCTGGCCGGCGGACGCACGATGTTGCGGATCAAATGCGGCGTAATCGACAGCACGATCTCGGTGCGGTCGGCGCCATCGGCGGTGCGTCCGAACAGGCGACCCACCACCGGCAGGTTGCCGACACCAGGAATCTTGGTGCCGTTGCTGCGGTCTTCATTGTTGATCAGGCCCGCCAGCACCTGGTTTTCGCCATCCTTCAGTTGCAGCATGGTCGACGCTTCGCGGTTGCCGATGCGGTACGCCGTGGTGCCCGAGGCGGTGGTGATGGTGTCGAGCAGGCTGCTCACCGTCAGGCCGACGCGGATGCCGATTTCGTTATTCAGATAGATGGTCGGCTCCACGTTCAAGGTCAGGCCGACGTCAAGATACGTGATCGATTCCTGCGAAAAGCCGTTCGCCACGCCACCCGACGACAGGGTGGTGGTGATGTTCGGGACCTTGTCGCCAATAACGATCTTGGCCTTTTCCTTGTTGCGCACGCGGATGCGCGGATTGGCCAGGGTGTTCGAGTCGCCGTCGGTCTTGCGCGCGGTGATCGTGGTCGACAGCGACGACAGGCCGATATCGGCGCGTCCCAGCCCGCGCACGGTGTCGAGCGTGAGCGGCCCGCCGCCGGGCGTGGTCAGGGGCGCCAGGGTCAAGGTGGTGGGCCACGAGACGCCCAGTTCCAGCAGGCGGCTGCGCTTGATTTCCAAAATCTCGACTTCGAGCATGACTTCCGGCTCGGCCACGTCCTGCAGCGCCACCAGCTTGGCGGCCAGCTTGATCGCTTCCGGGTTGTCGCGCAAGATCACGAGGTTGAGCTTTTCGTCGATGACCACGTCGCGCGACTTCAAAATGGTCTTGAGCGTGTTGGCCACCACCTTGGCGTCGGCATTGGCCAGGAAGAAGGTCTTGACCGTCATTTCCTGGTATTCCTTGAGCTTGGTGGCCACGTTCTGGTACACCAGCAGGGTATTGCCGTCCATGACCTGGTAGTCCAGCTGGTTCGACACCATCAGGTAGTAGATGGCCGATTCGACCGTGCTGTTTTTCAGGAAGATGGAGGTCTTCTGGTCGGTCTTGACGTCCTTGTCGAAGATGAAGTTCAGGTTCGAGCGGCGCGCGATCACGTCGAGCACCTGCTTGAGCGGAGCGTCGCGGAACTCGATGCTGATCGGCGTCTTGTAGGCGGCCGACAGGCCGGTTTCGGCGACCGGCGCGGCGGTCTTTTCGGCCACCTGCAAGAGCAGCTGGCGCGCCGGTTCGTACTGCGGACGCTCGATCAGGATCGCGGCGGCACGCGCGCGGGCCGGCTCGTATTCCTTGCGCTCGAAGGCGGCCGTGGCCTCTTCCATCGCCCTGGCGTGGCGAGCGTCCATCTCGATCAGGCGCAGGCCGGCGCGGGCGCGCTCGTTGGCCGGGTCGAACCCCAGCACGCGCTGGTAATCCTGCAGCGCCGGGGCCGGCCTGCCGGCGGCGAGCGCGCGGTCGGCCTGGTCGAGCAGGCGCGTGGCGGCGCGGTCGCGCGCGCGCAGATAGGCGGCGCGAAAGACCGGGTTTTCGGGCTGGGCGTCGACTGCCTGGCGGTACTTGATCAAGCCCGCCTCGATTTCATCTTTCTCGACCAGCGAATTGCCTTCGAGGTAAGCGGCCTGCCCGGCGCAGCCAGCCAGCGCCAGCGCCATCAGAGGCGCCATCAGCGGACCGGCGGCGGCGCGCGCAAGGCGGCGCCAGGGTGGCAAATTCAGGCAACGTGTGCCAATCCGGTGACTAGCCATCAGTCGAAGACTCCAATGTTGAGCTGTTGAACCTGGTTCAAAGGCAGATAGGTCAGGGTCAATGTGGGCGGCGCGATTGCGTCCACCCGGTACACGCCGTCGATCACCATCTTGTTAAGTACGATATAGGTCTTGTCGCCGCGCGCGAGGAACACTTCCCAGGCGCCCTCGCCCACCGCTTTGCCGATGAAGACGAACGGCAGCGGCGGCGCGCTTGGCGGCGGCGCGGGCGGCGCTGGCGTGTTGTCCACCGGCGGCGCGGCGGGCGGCGGGTTCAGGTTGCGGCTGCCGAACACGCCGGCACCGAAGGCGTCGTCGTCGCCGATCAGGGTGTCGCGCGCGGCCAGGCGCAGGATCGCAGGTTCCGCCGCTTGGGCCGGCGCGGCGACGCTACTTGCGCGCACCACGGCGGCCTTCGGCGCGCTGCGTTCGACCGCTTCGGCCAGGTCCGACCCGGGCTTGTTGTCGCCGAAGATGAGCAGGCCGGAGGCCGCCAGCGCGGCGGCGCCCATGACGAGGTGGCGCGGGTTCATTGCGGCGCTCCCGCTGCATCTTGCAGGTAAAAGGTCATGCGCACGCGCGCTTCGAGCGCCGGCTCGCCGAGGTTGTCGCGCTTGAAGCTGATTTCGTCGAGCGAGGCAAAGGGAATGGCGCGCAGCGACAGGATGGTGAACTTCCAGATGGCGCCATAGCTGCCCTTGACCGGCAAGGTCACCTGATAGGTATGCAGGCGCGCGTTGCGGTCGTACGCGGCCTTGTAGTCGCCCTGCGAGAGCGACAGGCCACTCTTGGCGGCGATGCCGAACAGGGTCTTGACCTGCTGTTCGGCGTAGCGCTTCTCGCCCAGGGTGGCATAGAACAGGGCCAGGTTTTCATTGGCGATGACGGGCGCCGGCTTGGCGAGCGGTGGCGGCGTGCGCGCCAGGCCGAGGGCGACGGCGTGGCGCTGCGCTTGCAGCGCGCCCTGCGGCAGCAGCCAGGCGACGGCCGCGCCGCCGGCCAGCAGCAGCACGCAGGCGCCGCAGAAAAACGGGCCCCGAGCGGCTACGGCCAGGCGCGCGCGCAGCGCCAGCCTGGCCAAGGTCGGCGCGCTCATGGCGCCACCCATTCGGCTTCGAGCTGGAAGCGGATTGGCTTGTTCGGGTCCTGCTCGTTGATTTCGTGGCGGATCAGGGTCACGCCGGCGAACAGTTCCTCGCGTTTGAGCAGTTCGACGTATTCGATCATGGCATCGCTGCTTTTCGCTTCGGCGGTGATTTTCAGGCTGCGTTTGCGCGCGTCCGGCTCCAGCGCCAGCATGCCGATGGCGGGCGGCGTGGCGGCGGCGATGGCGTCGTACAGGGCGCGCCACGGCAGGTTCAGTTGCAGGATGGCGGCGTTCACGCCGGCCGCCTGCGCTTCCGACATGCGCGGGCCTTGCACCACGGGCGCCACCACCAGCGGCGCGCGCGAACGCAGGCGCGCCGCGTTCAATTCGGCGCTGTCGGCGCGCTGCTGCGTTACCAGGCGAAAGCCCAGGGCGGCGGCGCCGGCGCACAGCGCCAGGCCCAGCACGGCCACGGCCCAGGCGCCGGGACCGGCGCGGTGCAAGGTGCGCCGCATGGAGGGCGGCGCGAAATCGATGCGGACCGGCTTCATGCCCGGCTCCCGGTGGCCGCCAGGCGCGCGCAGTCGGACCAGCCGGCCCCCTGCCCCTGACCCAGCAAATGGCAAGCCAGGGCCGGATGGGCGGCGCCCTTGCTCCAGGCGGCGGGCGCGTGTCCCGATACGCACAGGCGCGCCGGCACCGATAAATTGAGACGCAGCGCTTCGCGCGCCACATGCGCGGCCAGCCAGTCAAGATCGGCGCCCTCGGGCAGCGCGGCGGCGCGCACGGCGCGGATCGCCCCGTCCTCGATGGCGGCAATGGTCAGCACGCGCTGCTGCACCAGGCCATACCAGGCGCCGGCCTTGAGCGCCGCGCGCCACTGGTTAAAGCCGGCGACGAATTGCGGCGCCAGTTGCACCAGCGGCGCGCGCTGGGCGGCGCACACCTGCTCGATCAGCGCCAGCAGGTGGCGCGGCAGCGCGGCCACCAGGAACGGCTGCGCCGCATCCCAGCCGGCGGCCAGTTGCCAGGCCCCGGTCGGCTCGCCGAACAGCGTTTGAAAGCGCAGCGCGGCGGCCGCTTCCAGGTCGGCCAGGCGCGCAGCGCCCGCGGGCGGCGTCACCTGCCAGATGCGCACCAGTTCATCGGCCAGCACGATGCTGACGGGCCAGTTGGCGCTGCCGGCGCCTTCGAGCAGCAGGCGCAGGGCGCCGGCGATCGACTCGGGGTGGCTGCCGCCGTCGAAGGCCAGTTCGGCCACCAGGTCGGGCGCGCTGCCGCCAAAGCGGCTGGTTTTAAGGAGCGCGACGGCGCCGGGCGCGATGCCGACCCGCAGCGATTGTCCGAACCGTCTACGCATGCAAGGTCACCCGCTTGATTTCGGTGAGCGTGGTGGCGCCGCGCTTGACCAGGTCGAGCGCGGCCAGGCGCAGGCTGCGGGTGCCGTTGGCGTGGGCCGCGGCCTTGATCTGGCGGATCGGGCGCTTGTCGACGATCAGTTCGCGGATCTCGTCGTTCAGGGTGAGGATTTCGGCGATCGAACGACGCCCCTTGTAGCCGGTGCCACGGCAATCGCCGCAGCCCTTGCCCTGCATGAAAACATAATCAATCACGTCGGCGCGTTCCAGGTTGACGGCATCGAGTTCGGCCTCGCTCGGGGTGAATTGTTCCGCGCAGTGCGGGCAGTTCATGCGCACCAGGCGCTGCGCCCAGATGCCGTTGAGCGCCGAGACGAAGGCGTAGGGGTCGATGCCCATGTGGGTAAACCGGCCGAACACGTCGAACACGTTGTTGGCGTGGACGGTGGTGAGCACCAGGTGGCCGGTCAGGGCCGACTGCACCGCGATTTCAGCGGTTTCGCGGTCGCGGATCTCGCCGACCATGATTTTGTCGGGGTCGTGGCGCAGGATCGAGCGCAAGCCCTTGGCAAAGGTCAGGCCCTTCTTTTCGTTGACCGGAATCTGCAAGATGCCGGGCAGCTGGTATTCGACCGGGTCTTCGATGGTGATGATCTTTTCGCGCCCGTTGTGGATTTCGGTCAGGGCCGCGTACAAGGTCGTGGTCTTGCCCGAGCCGGTCGGGCCGGTCACGAGCAGCATGCCGTAGGCTTCCTGCGCCAGCATGCGCAAGGACACCAGCGAGGCCGCGTCGAAACCGAGCGCCTCCAGGGTGAGCGCGCCGTAGGCTTCGATCATGGCGCGCTTGTCGAGAATACGGATCACCGCGTCCTCGCCGTGAATGCTGGGCATGATGGACACGCGCAGGTCGATTTCGCGTCCGCCCGATTCGACCCGGAAGCTGCCGTCCTGCGGCACGCGGCGTTCGGCGATATCGAGTTCGGCCAGCACTTTCAGGCGCGAGATGATGTGCTCGGCCACTTCGACGCCGCCGACCGAGGTGGCGTGATCGAGCACGCCGTCGACCCGGTACTTGACGGCCAGGCCGCCGGCGGTGC
Source organism: Massilia genomosp. 1 (assembly GCF_011682185.1). Classification (NCBI taxonomy): domain Bacteria; kingdom Pseudomonadati; phylum Pseudomonadota; class Betaproteobacteria; order Burkholderiales; family Oxalobacteraceae; genus Massilia; species Massilia genomosp. 1. The sequence continues at coordinate 96,885 of NZ_WHJF01000009.1, read as the reverse complement.
TTTCGAGGTGAATATCGGAGGCGCCGGCCTTGAGCGCGTCGTACAGGGTCGAGTTGACCAGCTTGACAGCCGGGCTGGCGGCCTCGGACACCGAGGCGAACGACAGCACGGCGGCGGTCTTGCCGTCGCGCCGGGCGTCGCCCACATTGGCCACCAGGGTGTCGACCGCGCGCGCCGATTCTTCCTGCTTGGACAGGTAAGCCTGGATATCGGCTTGCAGCGCCAGGCGCACATGCAGCGGCGCGGCGGGCGTGGCGCGCGCGCGGGTGCTCAACCAGGTTTGCAGGTCGACGTCGAACGGATCGGCGATCACGCCCAGCACCTGGCCGCCGGGCTCGCGCAGCAGCACGCAGTGGCGCGCCAGCGCCTGCGCCAGCGGCAGCAGGTCGAACGCGGTCGCGCAGCTGAGCATCTCGGCCGTTTCCATCACCGTCAAGCCAAACGGGTCGGCCAGGGCCTGGACGATCTGGCGCGCATCCAGGCCGCTGGCCGCTTCCAGTTCGGCCACCAGCGGGCGCTGCGTCTGCAGGCTGCGCGCGCGGGCGGCGGCCAGCAGGCTTGGATCGAGGACAAGGGAAATACTCAAGACATGTCTCCGGCCAGGTCGAAAATCGGCATATACAGCAGCACCACAATGGCGCCGACAACGAGTCCGATGGCGGCCATCAGCAAGGGTTCGAAAGTGCGGGTGAAGCGGTCGATCCAGCGGCTGATTTCGCCGTCGTAAAAGGCCGCCGACTGGGTCAGCATCGGCCCCATGTCGCCGGTGCGCTCGCCGACCCGCAGCATGCGCAGCGAAATCGGGGTGGTCAGGCTGTTCGCCTCGAACGCGCTGGAGAGCGGCAGGCCGGACTCGATGCTGATGCGCGCCGCGCCCAAGGAAGCGCGCATCGAACTCGACACCATGGCCTGCACGGTATCGATGGCGTTGACGATGGTGATGCCGCCTTCGCTGAGCATGCCGAGCGTGAGGTACAGGCGCGAGAGTTCGTATATGCGCACCCGTTCGCCGATGCCGGGCAGGCGCGTGACCAGGCGCGCCAGGCCGCCGTTGCGGGCCAGGCGGCGCCACAGCAGCACCAGCGCGCCCGCCAGCACGGCCAGGCCGCCCAGCAGCACGCTGGTGTGGCCGCTGGCGAACTGGCCCCAGCCGAGCAGCATCTGCGACATCCACGGCAGGTTGCGTCCGGCGCCCTGGTAGACCTCGGCAAAGCGCGGCACCACGTAGGTAATCAGGAACATGCTCACGCCGCCGCCGACCAGCAGCAGGATCATCGGATAAATGGCGGCGCTGACGATCTTGCTGCGCACCACGTCGATGCGCTGCTGGTAATCGATGTAGCGCGCAAGCGAACGCGGCAGGTCGCTGGTGCCTTCGGCGGCGCGCACGATGCCGATGTAGAGCGGCGAAAACAGGTCGGGCTGGTCGGCCAGCACGCTGGAAAAGCGCTTGCCTTCGCGCAAGCCGCCGAGCAGGCGTTCGAGCACGCTGCGGGTCGAGACGCTGGTTTCTTTTTCGAGCAGGGCTTCGAGCGCTTCGACGATGCCGAGGCCGGCCGTCAGCAAGGCCAGCAGTTCCTGGCTGAACAGCACCAGCGACAGGCCGGGGCCGCGGCTGCGGCGCAGGCCGGCGGCGCGCACCGGTTCGACCGCGCTGACGAACAGCCCGCGCGCCTCGCACTGGCGGCGGGCATCGGCCTCATCCTGGGCGTCGACCACCTGGCTGCTAATGCCCAGATCGGGCGCGAGGGTACGGACAGCAAACTGCATGAGGCCTTTGCGGAGAAAGGAAAAACTGCGGGGTCAGGAAACTACTGGGACGTGATGTCGGCGTTTTCGCCGGTGCCGCCGGGTTGGCCGTCCTTGCCGGTCGACATGATTTCGTACTCGCCCTTGGTGCCCGGCGCGCGGTACTGGTAGGGGCGGCCCCACGGGTCCTGCGGCACCGCCTTTTTCAGGTAAGGACCGTTCCATTTGGCGCCGGCGGTGGCGGGCGCGACCAGCAATGCGGCCATGCCTTCCTCGGTGGTCGGATAGCGTCCGACGTCGAGGCGGTAGGTGTCGAGCGACTTTTCGAACGCTTCGATCTGGGCCTTGGCGACCGTCACTTCGGACTTGCCGAGCTGGGCGAAATACTTCGGCCCCACGTAAGCGGCGAGCAAGCCGATGATGACGATCACGACGAGTAATTCAAGCAGGGTGAAGCCCGCGCGGCGCGTGTGCCGGGAGTGGTTGATTTTTGTTGCTGCAAACATCCGTTCGACTCCTCAATGCTCAATTTGGCGTGCAAGGCTACCATGCCGCCGACGGTTGCGACAACTATTCTTTCATAGCGGGCGCGCGGATATTTAGCATGCTTTCGAGCAAGGTTTTTCGGGGCGCGCAGGCGAAAAAAAAGCACACTCGCCGTCACCGGAAAATGTGCGATCGATGGAGGCGGGCCGTACGGCCCGCCCCGGGCGTGCCTGGCGCGCCGCTTGGCGCGTCGCCTGGCGCGCCGCTTGGCGCGTCGCTTGGCGCGTCGCCTGGCGCGTCGCCTAGCGCGCCGCCTTGCTGGTGCGACGACGCACGAAGGCAACCAGGCCCAGGCCGGTCATGACCAACAGCAGGTCGGACGGCTCTGGAACGGTGTTCGTGGTGACGGTCACGATACGGGTCGGCGTGTTGACGTCGATCTTTCCTGGAGGAGTCAGGCGGAACTCGAGCAGGTTACCGTTAGTGCCGTAATACTCGCCCGTGTTGAGGTCCACCAGCGCCACGCCGAATGTCGCGCCGAAGGCGCCCGGCATGGTTTCGAAGTCGCCATGGAATGCGACGTCGAAGCCGAACAGGCCACCGAGCTCGACATCCTGCGCCAGGTAGTTGTCCGCGCCGCTGTTAGCGAAGCTGACGGCGCCGGGAATATCGCCGTAGACACTGCCGCCACGATAGACTTCGTCCAGGAACGCGCCAGTGAAATTGCTAACATCCGCAAACGCCGAGGTGGCGGCTTTCAGGCTGTTGAAGCTGAACGTCATCGATCCGTTCTTGCCGGCAAATTTGCTGGAATCAATGGAAACGTGATAACTAGGACCCGCCCAGGCCGCCGTGGCGCCCATTGCAAAAGTAACAGCAAGCAGTGCTTTCGTGATGATTTTTTTGATATCGAACATTCTTTTTCCCTTAGAGTGAACCACTTAAAATTTTCGTGACGAAACCAACGCCTTTACGGGCGGGACTGCTGTAAACAACGGAAAGGGTGACTTGGGCGCCAACTGGTATTGTACCATTGTTAACAGTCATATATGGCTCGGTTCCCAACATTCCAGTCCGTGTAGCAACAGTTACGCCAGGAGTCAGTGAGGAAAATACAACATGGACCGGCCCGGTAATCGGCGCCTTGCTGGTGTTGGTGATGGTCAGGGTGCCGCTGTAGGTATGCTTGAAGATATCCACGCTCAAGCCGGAACCGCTGACCGCGAAACTGGACGTGACGTCGGCATAGGCCGGCGCCAGGTTCAGCGCGACCACCACCGGATCGTGGTCCGAGGAGCGGAAGGCATCATTCTTGAACAGGGCCTGGGCGGCGGCGCTCTTGGCGTCGGTGTTGTAGTCGATCACGGTCGGTTCATCCGCATTGGTATGCCATTCGGTGGCCCCGACCACCTGGGCGTCGAGCGAGGCGCTGGCCAGCGCATGGTCGAGGTAGCCGCTTTCGCCGTCGAAGACGTAGGAATAAGGAATGCCGGCCGGACGCACGAAGCGCTCGAGCTGGTTGACCAGGCCGGCCTGGTTGAGCAGGTGGATCGGATCTTCGAAGCCGTGCGCATTCATGTCGCCGATGACCAGCACGTCCGGGTCGCCCGCGCTTGCCACCACGTGCGGAATGAAGTAGCCAGCCAGGCGCTGCGCCTGCAGCACCCGGGTGGCGTTATTGCAGCTCTGGCCATCGCCCAGGTCGGCATTGGCGCCGGAACCGCAGCCGCCCTTCGACTTGAGGTGATTGACGATCACCGAGAACGTCGCGCCGTTGCCGGCCTTGAAGGTTTGCGCCATCGGCGGCCGGTTGTTGACGGCGTCGCCGTCGGACAGCGCGGCGCCGACCAGCGCCAGCCTGGCCGGCTTGTAGATCATGGCCACGCGGATCGCATCGGTGCCGGTGGCGGCCGGCTTGGGCACGTAGGCGTAGGTGTCGAAGCCGATCGCCGCGTTGAGCTGCCTGACCAGGTAGTCGACCGCGATGTCGTCGTTGTTCTGGATTTCCATCAAGCCCACCACATCGGCGTCGATGGCCTTCAGTTCAGCCACGATCTTGTCGCGCTGGCGCACGAATTCGGGCAGGTTGTCGGCGCCACGGCAGTTCGCGGCGCGCGTGGTCGAACCGACCTTGCAGCCCTGCCCCGTCCCGCCCCAGGCGTCGGCGCCGTCGAGGAAGGTGGTGAAGAAATTGAGCACGTTGGCGCTGGCCACTTTGACATTTCCCACGGGCAGTTCCGGTGCCGCCAGGCGCGGATTGCTGCGCGTAAACGATGGCGCCGCAGCCGGCTGGATCTTGAAAGCCGCGCCGCCGCCGCCGATGGCGCCGAAGTCGAGCACGCCAACGAGCTTGTCGACGGTGTCGCCGGCGCGCACCGTGCCATCCTGGCCGAGGTAAGGAATGCCCGAGCAGGCCACCACATCGGCGCACGGCGGGGTGGCGGGCGGCGGGGTGACGAACCTGCTGTCGTCGAGCACCAGCTGGTTGCCCGCGTTGGCCGCCGCCAGCGCCAGCGCCTCCGGCGTGCCCGGACGGAAGCGGTTGGTCGCGGTTTCGCGGCGCCCGACCGACAGGGTCAGCTCGCCCCGGTCGCCCAGGTAGCTGGTCTGGTTGACGGTCAGCGTATTGGTGATATTGACCAGCATCGCTTCGTAGCGCGCCAGGTCGATGCCCGGTTCGAAGGCGATATTGACTGGCGTCACGCTGTTGCCGCCGCCAAGCACATCGGTGCCAGTGACGTCCTTCATTTCAGTGTAGGTGCGCAGCGCGCCGGTCGGCTTGTACTCGACGATGGTGCCTTTCACGCGCACCAGGTCGCCCAGCGCCACGGTCGGCGCGGTGCCGGTGAAGACGAACAGGCCGTCCGAGGTGGCCGGGTCGCCGTCGCCGTTGGCATCCTGGATGAAGTAGCCGTTCGACACCTTGTGGGTGACCACGCCTTCGGTGCTCACGCTGACATTGGCGAACGGGCTGGCCGCGCCGGCGCCCTGGATTTGCGGAATCGTGGCCGCGCCCGAGACGCTGACATTGACCGGGCAAGTCGCTTCCTGGCCGGCATTGTTGGTGAAACGAATCACGAGCGGGTAACTGCCCGATGCCAGGGTCGCGCCCGCCTGCAGGTTGACGCTGGCGGACGCGCCATTCGCGCCGGCCGCCGTCAGGCTGCCCAGGCTGATGCCGGGCACGGCGCCGCTGGCGATGGCCGCGCCGTTGACGATGCTGTCTTCATCCGAGGCGCGCAGCAAGACCGCACCCGGTTTGCCCTGTTCGATGGCCAGGCTGGCCGGGCAGACGGGCACGATCGGCTTGGCTTGCGGCACGGTGGCGCCGCAGGTATTGCGCGCCGAGGCGCTGGTGCGCGGGGCCGGCGCGCCGGTGGCGAAATCGACGCTGTTATCGTCGCTATCGGCGCAGCCGCCGTTGGCGCGGAACAAGGCCAGCGCGGCCGACATGGCCGGCGCGCGCGTGCCTTCGGCGCCATTGGCGGTGCCGAAGCCGACCAGGTCGGCGATGTTATCGCCCGCCGGGGTGGCGCCGCTGAGCGTGACGGTGTCGCGCACCAGGGCCACTTTGCCGGTGGTTCCCGACATGTTAAAACCGCTTTGCGGCACGATCAGCGGGGTTGGCAGCGCCGGCTGGCCCGTGCCGCCGCTCTGCTGCTGGATCAGGATGTACTGGCCCGGCTCGACGGTGAAGGTCGGCAGGGCCGACTTGCCGCTCCAGGCGCCGGTGCTGGTGGCCGAGCCGTACTGCAGGCTCCACCCTTCGGCGGTGACCGGGGCGCTGCCGCGGTTGAAGATTTCGATGTAGTCGTGGGTAAAGAAAGTGGTGTTGGCATTGCCGCCGGCGCCGTACAACTGGCTGATCACGAGGTCGGGCGAGGCCGCCATGGCGGGAACGGCAAGACCTGCCATCAGTGCGGCCAGCACGGTAAGCCGGCCGGGAACGTGGATGGTTGCTACGGGCTTTTTCATCGAAACTTCCTGAAGGGAGTAGAGTGGAGTCGTCATTGCCATGCCGACCACGGGCGTTAGTCTTCTATGTTAGCAAAAAGTATTCTTCCATAGTAAATTTCATCATAGTTGTGATAAATGACAACATGATGACGAAGACGACTGGTGTGGATGCAATTTTCCTTACAGCGGCGGCATGCCGACGGAGCAGCTTACCCGCCGCGAAGGACAAGGCCGCTGCTCAGCGCAAGCGTGCGCGCTGGCCGGACATCAATGGTTCCAGCCGCGACAGGTCAACTGGCGCACGGTGTGGATCCCGGCCAGCTCGGCCGCGATGCCGAGTTCGCGGGCGTGCGCCCTGTCCAGGCAGGGAGAGCGCGCCCGCCCAGGCACATGCATGCTGCCATCCGACAGTTTTTTCGCCGTGATGAAGACCTCATGCGTCGGCCGGCGCTCAATAGCGCGAAGGGGCCGGGGAGCCGTCGGCGGATTTCTTCTTGTACATGACTTCCTTGTCGCCTATTCGGCCGCGCCTAAAGTTGGGGCCGATGAGCGGCTCATCGAGGGGCTCGATGACCTCCTCGTGGTCTGCGGGGGTCCCGTCGCACCAGGGGCATACGTCGACGAAATTGCGTGCTTCCATCAAGCCCGAGCCGTCGTCGTATCTGGTAAACGTTCCGGTGTTGTGGACTACCCCCGCTGACGTGCGCTGCTCGAAATGACCGTCCGGCATGAAACACACGGTATCGTAGGCGGACTGGTAGCAACCGAGCATATCCGGCAAGGGCTCGGCGCGGTCCAGGTACATGCGCAGGCCGATACACGAGGGGATCGCCAGCGCCAGCAGCCCGGCCAGGATCTTGACAATCCAGCCGAGCGTGGAGGCGACAAAACGGTTTCATGGATGGGGCGTGCCGATCTCGTGCACCGGCCCGGATTCGCCCAGCGGCTCAACGTCCATACGGCGCGGCCAGCGGTTCGCCGATGAACAGGCCCTGGGTCGGCCACGCCACGCTGCGCCAGTACGCTTCGATGGCGCTGCTGCCGCTCAGGTAATGCTTGAGCAGGATGCCGGGATGGGGAAACTTTTGCCAATGATTGCAAGGTTCGCTGACCGTGCCGTAGCTGGCCGTGGCGCCCGCTTCCAGCCAGCGCAGGCTGCTCATCTGGCTGGCGCCATGCAGGTCGCCGCCGAACGAGGTCAGGTGGTCGGCCAGCGCGCCCGGCAAAAACTTGACGCTGTCGAGCTTGTCGACCTTCGCCATGCCGGTCTGGTAGACCATGATGTCGCTCACGCCCTCAAGCGCGTCGCTGTGCAGGGTTTTGGTGCGGATTTTTTTGGCAGCGAGGTGTCCGTCGCGCGGAAACAGCTCGGCCCGCGAATTGCGCGCCGCCTGCGAGGTGACCAGGTAATACGCGGTGGCGTTCGGCACGCGGAAGCCACTGGCCACGCCACGGTCGATCAGGGCCTTGGCCTGCGCCACCGAATCGGTCGGCAGCAGCATCGACAGGCGCATGCGGAAGTCGGCCACGGGCTGGACCGAACTGGCATTGAAGTAGGCGCTGGGACGGCTGGGGGCGCAGGTATTGCCGCACTGGCCAGGGTCGAAGCCCATGGTGTAGGCGGCCGTGATGGCGTTGCAGTCAACGGCATACGGTGCGGTCCAGACCATCAGCACCGCTTCGATGCCGGGCGGAAGCTGGCTGTCGATACTGTCCTTCAGGGCTAGAAAGCGGGCGGCGTCGAGGCGCTGCGGCTTGCCGGGGATGCTCACATGGATGACGTTGGCGGCGGGAATGGCGCGCGCCTTGCGGTAATACGCGGCAATCGCCACGCTGTTCGGTTCGGCATCGTTGACGACCAGCGCCAGCTGGCTGGGGCGCAGGCGCGGCGCCGCGACGCCCTGGGCGCCGGCCTGGGCGGTGGTGGCGGCCAGGGCCAAAGTCAGGATCAGTGCTGCGCGCAGGGTCATGGAGTCGCCAGGGTCGGGTGAACGGGGCCACTTGCCCCGCAGCGCCGATTATAGCGGCTGGGCGGGCGTGACCACGAGCGGCGCCGCATCGGGCGGGCTGGCGGGACAGCCGGACGGCCGCGCCGGCTCGCAGGCCGCTTGCGCCGGGACAGGCTCGCCCTGCCCGCGCAAATGCTCGGGACGCTCCTGCGCGCGGCGCTGCATCTCGATCGAGAAGGCTTGCTCGTAGGGAACCATGCGCAGTTGCTCGGCTTCGCGCTCGGCCGCGCCGACCGCCGGCGCAGGGCGCACGGCGCCGGCGCTGGCGCTGGCGCTGACAGGAGTACTGGAAGATGATGGCAAAGGTAACTGCGAAGGCGACTGCTGCAGTGCGGAATTCGGTGCCGGCGGGATGCTGCCGCTGGTGCTGTCGACTGGCTCTCCACCGCCGCAAGCGCTCAGTGCAACGATGCCGGCGCTGACCAGCGCGTGCTTGAATACCTTAAAAAACATACTTCCTCACATCGGATAAATTCGGAGAACGGCTCGAATTCTATGCGTGGAGAAACAATTCTGCTGGGGAAATTTATTTCAGAATTTAACAAATTGCTTATTTTTATCATTTCTATGCGATGTTGACCAACTTTAGCCTAACGTAGCCGGAACATGTCTGTTAGGAAACATAAAAAATTTTCTGGAAACGTCAATTTTAGGACACGAAAAAAGCACTAAGTTGTAACTAAGTGTGTTTGGCAACATTTTGAGGCGCCGACGCGCTAGAAACCGCCGCATGGACTTTTGTTGCAACGCAGCATCCAAGTTGTCTGACAACTAATCGAACGCCCTCCTCGCGCTCGCCAATCAAAAAGGGAGCCGCGGCTCCCTTGCTTGCATTGCACCCGGCAAAGCCTAAGCGCGCTGGTAGATATCTTCGAAGCGCACGATATCGTCCTCGCCCAGGTAACTGCCCGACTGCACTTCAATGATGTGCAGCGGCAGCTTGCCCGGGTTTTCGAGACGGTGATTCATGCCGATCGGGATGTAGGTCGACTCGTTTTCGGACAGCAAACTCACTTTGTCGCCGCAGGTCACGCGCGCGGTACCGCTGACCACCACCCAGTGCTCGGCGCGGTGATGATGCATCTGCAGCGATAATTTTTCGCCCGGCTTGACGGTGATGCGCTTGACCTGGAAGCGCTCGCCCGCGTCGATGCCCTCGTAATACCCCCACGGGCGGTACACCTTGGTGTGATGCAAGTGTTCTGTGCGCTCTTTCAATTTCAGATGCTCGACGATCTGCTTGACCCGCTGCACCTGGTCCTTGTGCGCCACCAGCACCGCGTCCGGCGTTTCCACCACGACCAGGTCGGCGACGCCGACCACGGCCACGATGCGGCTCTCGGCGCGCACCAGCGAATTGCTCACGCCATCGAGGTACACATCGCCGCGCTGCACATTGCCCTGGGCGTCCGCGCCACGGCCCTGCTGCACCTGCCACAGCGCCGACCAGGAACCGACATCGCTCCAGCCGATGTCGGCCGGCACCACCACCGCATGACGGGTACGCTCCATCACGGCGTAATCGATCGAGTCCGAGGGGCAGCTGGCGAACGCCGCTTCGTCCAGGCGGCAGAAATCGAGGTCGCGGTAGCCGAGCCGCACGGCCGCTTCGGCCGCCACCGCAATGGCCGGGGCGAATTCGCCCAGCTCGCGCAGATAGCCTTCGGCGCGGAACAGGAACATGCCGCTGTTCCAGTAATAGCCGCCGTCGGCGACAAAACCTTCGGCGCTGGCGCGGTCGGGTTTCTCGACGAAACGGTCGACCTGGTAAGCGCCGCTGGCGCCGGCCGCCGGCGCGCCACGGTGGATGTAGCCGTAGCCGGTTTCGGGCGCCTGCGGCACGATGCCGAAGGTGGCCAGGGCGCCACCGGCCACCAGGGTCGCGGCCTGGGCCACCGCCTCGGCAAAGGGCAGGTTCTTGTCGATCACATGGTCGGCCGGCAGCACCAGCATGAGCGCGTCCGGATCGATGGCGCGCAGGTAATTGGCGGCCGCGGCCACCGCCGGGGCGGTGTTGCGCCCGACCGGTTCGAGCAGGATGCCGAGCGGGGTCACGCCGATTTCGCGCAGTTGCTCGGCCACCAGGAAGCGGTGCTCGTTGCCGCACACCACCAGCGGCGCCATCAGCTCGGGCCAGCCGGCCACGCGCAGGACAGTGTCTTGCAGCATGGTCTTGTCGGTCACCAGGGGCAGCAACTGCTTGGGCAGCACCGCGCGCGACAAGGGCCACAGGCGCGTTCCCGCGCCCCCGGACAGGATCACTGGGTAGATTTTCATTGCATCTCTTTCAGGTCGTTTTTATGCTGCTGTTTTTATGTGCCGCCCGGTGCTCACGCATGCCCGTACTTGAGCGCTACTTGAGCGCTACTTGAGCGCTACTTGAGCGCTACTTGAGCGCTTCCAGCGGCGCGTCGGTGCGCCGGGTAAAGCGGCGGTCGCGCGCATTGACCCACTCGTCGGACGCATACTCCGACACGTGCTTCATTTCGCCGGCCCGATCCACACTGTAATCCTTAAAGACGATCATTTCATCTAAAGTTACATCGCGCAAGACCCGTGTGTATTCGAACAACACACTGCGCACCACTTTCGCACCCGAGCAGATATGGCTGCCGTGCCCGATCCAGCTCGGCCCGATGATGGTCGCACCGGCTTCCACGCAAGCGCCCGAGCCGATGTAGACCGGCCCTTCGATGGTGGTGCCTTCCCACTCGATGCGGGTGTTCAGGCCCACCCACAGGCCGTCTTCGACCTGGATGCCGGGCACGTCCATGTGGGCGACTTCGCCCAGCAGCACGTTTTGCAGGGTCTGCCAGTAGTCGGACACGCTGCCGATGTCGATCCAGTTGAAGCCGCGCGTCTGCGCGTAGAACGGCATGCCTTCCTTGGCCAGCAGGGGAAACAGTTCGGAGCCGATGTCGAACGGCACGCCGGAGGGAATCAGGTCGATCACCTGCGGCTCGAAAATATAGATGCCGGTGCTGATGAAGTTCGACTTGGCCTCGGCTTCGGACGGCTTTTCCTGGAACTCGGTGATGCGGCCATCCTTGTCGGTGACCACCACGCCGTAGCTCGAGACCTTATCCCACGGCACTTCCTTGGTGATGACCGAGCACAGCGCGCCCTTGCGGCGGTGCTCGAACAGGGCCGACTTGAGGTCGAGGTCGATCAGGGCGTCGCCGCACAGCACGATGGTGGTGTCGTCGAAGAAGCCGCCGAATTCCTGGATCTTCTTCATGCCGCCGGCCGAGCCGATCGGCTGCGGCACGACCTCGCCCTCATCGTTGGTGTAGCCTTCGAAGGAGTAGCCGATCTGGACCCCGAACTGGTGGCCTTCGCCGAAATACTCTTCGATCTTTTCGTGCAGATAGCTGACGTTGACCATGATTTCGGTGATGCCGTACTTGGCCAGGTGCTCGACCAGGTAGGCCATCACCGGCTTGCCCAGGATCGGGATCATCGGCTTGGGCAGATCATAGGTCAGGGGACGCACACGGGTGCCTTTACCAGCGGCCAGGATCATCGCTTTCATGGAGTTCTTTCCTTGGTTTGTTCGTCGAGCACACGCTCAAACATTACTTGGGCAGGGATTGCCAGCGCCATGCGTCGGCGCACATCTGGGCCACGTCGCGCTCCGCCTTCCAGCCGAGCTCGTTTTCGGCGAGGCTGGCGTCGGCGTAGCAGGCGGCGATATCGCCGGGGCGGCGCGCCACGATCCGGTAGGGCACTTGCTTGCCGCTGGCCTGTTCGAACGCGTACACCATTTCCAGCACGCTGTTGCCGCGCCCGGTGCCAAGATTGTACGTAACAACGCCGGGACCTGTCGCCAGCTTGCTTAAGGTTTTGACATGGCCGATGGCCAGGTCGACCACGTGGATGTAATCGCGCATGCCGGTGCCGTCCGGGGTCGGATAATCGCCCCCGTACACCGACAGGAACTCGCGCCGCCCTTCGGCCACTTGCGCAATGTACGGCAGCAGGTTGTTGGGGATGCCGTTCGGCTCTTCACCGATCAAGCCGCTCTCGTGCGCGCCGACCGGGTTGAAGTAGCGCAGCAGCGCGATGCGCCAGCTCGGGTCGGCCTTGATCAGGTCGCGCAGCATGTCTTCAATGATCAGCTTGCTGCGGCCGTAGGGATTGGTGGCCGACAGCGCAAAATCTTCCTTGATCGGCACCGAGACCGGGTCGCCGTACACCGTGGCCGAGGAGCTGAACACCAGCGACTTGACGTCGTGGCGCGCCATGGCGTCGAACAGCACCAGCGAACCGGCCACGTTGTTGTCGTAGTAGCGCAGCGGCTGCGACACCGACTCGCCGACCGCCTTGAGGCCGGCGAAGTGGATCACGGCGCCAATCCGGTGCGCCTGGAAGACCGCGTCGAGGGCCGCGGCGTCGCGGATGTCGCCCTCGATGAAGGCCAGTGGCTGGCCGCTGATGCGCTGCACGCGCTCGAGCACGCTGCGCTGGCTGTTGGAGAGGTTGTCAAACGCGATCGGCTCATGGCCGGCCTTGATCAGTTCGACACAGGTATGCGAGCCGATGTAGCCAAGGCCGCCGGTAACAAGAATTTTCATGATGTGAGGCTTTCGGAAAAAAGTGAAGGCAGCCCGTGGCCGCCCTATTCGCTCTGCGGCAAAGCGCGCGCAAGGCTCATGCGATTAAACAGTAGGCCGACCGGCAACAGCACCAGTTGGTCGTCGAACTCGCCGCCGGCGGCCTGCGGATCGCGGCTCAGGGGGCGCTCGATGAAGGTGGTGATGGCGAGCGCGTTGAAGCGCTCATCGGCATTGGTGGCGGAGGCGTCGGGCTGGCGCACGCCATGCACGCTGGTGCCGCCATGCTCGCGCCCGTACGAAAACACCACGGCGGCGCCGCACTGGGTGGCCATCGAACATGCCGCCGCGCCGACCTGGCGTACCAGCCGGCCGTCGCGGCGCGTAACGATCGACTTGGTGCCGAAGGCCACGGTGGGATGGACCGGCGCCGCGCTCAGCGCCGGCGTGACGCTATAGCGCAGCAGCTTGCCCCAGCCGTCGCCGGGGGCCAGGCCCAAGCTCACCCAGGGCAGCAAGCCGCTGCAACGCTGTTCGCTGTCGCAGCGGCCGTCGAACTCGCGTCCGCCGCCGTCCTCCTGCGCCGGGCGCGGCAAGCGCCCGTTGACCAGCGCAAAGCCGATCAGCGCTTCGCGCGCCTGGGCCAGCGCGGTCGCGCTGCGCCGTTCCGGTCGCGCGCGCGTATCGGTCTTGCCGATCCCCGCCATGAGCAAGGAGGCCGCGCCCAGTCCCACCACGGCCAGCATCAGCAGCAGGGCGGCGCCGCGTTGGCGCCGCCCCGCCAGGACGCCCTTTACAGGCGCCATACCTTGATGCCGGCCTCGACCAGTGCAGCCTGGTCGAAGGCGGCCTTGACGTCGATGAAGACCCCACCCTTGATCAGCTTTTTCTGGAAGTCTTCGATCGAGGTGGCCATCAACTGGCGGTGCGAGACGGCGGCCACGATGGCGTCGGCGCGCGGCAATTCATCCCAGCCGACCAGCTTGACGCCGTATTCGTGCATCGCTTCGTCGGCGTCGGCGTACGGGTCGTGCACGAACACTTCGACGCCGTAGGTTTTCAGTTCGGTGATCACATCGGCCACCTTGGAATTGCGCAGGTCGGCGCAGTTTTCCTTGAACGTCAAGCCGAGCACGTTGACCTTGGCGCCCTTGATGTAACTGCCGGCGGCGATCATGTTCTTGATGGTGGTTTCGGCGATGAACTTGGCCATGCCGTCGTTGATGCGCCGGCCCGCCAGGATCACTTGCGGGTGGTAGCCCAGCATGTCGGCCTTGTGGGTCAGGTAGTACGGGTCCACGCCGATGCAGTGGCCGCCCACCAGGCCTGGCGAAAACTTGAGGAAGTTCCACTTGGTGCCGGCCGCTTTCAGCACTTCGGAAGTGTCGATGCCGATCTTGTCGAAGATGATGGCCAGTTCGTTCATCAGCGCGATGTTCAGGTCGCGCTGGGTGTTTTCGATCACCTTGCACGCTTCGGCGGCCTTGATGCTCGAGCAGCGATGCACGCCCGGCTTGACGATCGACTCGTACATGGTGGCCACTTTTTCCAGCGTTTCCGGGGTATCGCCGGCGACCACTTTCAGGATCGTGGTCAGCGTGTGTTCCTTGTCGCCCGGGTTGATGCGCTCCGGCGAGTAGCCGACGAAAAAGTCATCCTTCCACTTCAGGCCCGAGGCTTTTTCGAGCACGGGGATGCACACTTCTTCGGTCGCGCCCGGATACACGGTGGACTCGTAGATGACGGTGGCGCCCTTCTTCATGTGCTTGCCGACCACCTGGCTGGCGCCGATCAGCGGGCCGAAATCGGGATTGTGGGCGATGTCGACCGGGGTCGGCACGGCCACGATGATCAGGTCGGCGTCGCCCAGGCGGGCCGGATCGTTGGTGTACTCGGCATGCACGGCCGCGGCCATCTGCTCGTCCGACAATTCACGCGAGGGGTCGAGCCCGCGCCGGCAGGATTCGACTTTGGAGACCGAAATATCGAGGCCGATGGTCGGGCCCAGTTTCGCGAACTCGACAACGAGGGGGAGGCCGACGTAGCCAAGACCGATGACGCCAATTGTGCTCATAAAACTGCCTTTGAATGAATAGTGTAAATAGGATTCAGCAACGTGGATTCAGCAAGCGGGGCTCAGCGCCGGGTCGCTTCTTTGAGGAACAGCCAGATGAAGCCCATGTCGTCGATAAAGTAGCGGCGGAACATGCGGCGCGGCTCCTGCAGGAAGCGGTAGAACCACTCCAGGCCGCTTTTCTGCATCCACAGCGGGGCGCGCTTGACCCTGCCGACGGCAACGTCGAAGGTGCCGCCCACGCCCATCGCGAACGGAATTTTCATCTGCGCCTGGTACTGGCCCAAAAAATGTTCCTTTTTGGGCGAACTGATCGCCACGAACAGCAGGTCGGCCCTGGCGGCGGCGATCTGCTCGACCACGCCCGCTTCTTCTTCGGGTTTCCAGTAGCCGTTGCGGTAACCTGCCAGGGTCATGCCGGCGTATTTTTTCTCGTAGATGCGCTTGACGTCGGAGACGACTTCCTCGCGCGCGCCCAGCAGGTAGACGCGCCAGCCTTTTTCGGCGGCGCGCTTCATCAGCGCTTCGAACAGGTCGACCCCGGCCACGCGCTCCTTGAGGGGTTTGCCGAGCAGGCGCGCGGCCCACACCACCGGCATGCCGTCGACGTTGATCAGCGCGCATTCGTTGATGATGCGGCGCAGTTCCGGGTCGCGGTTGGCCTTGACCAGCTTGTCGACGTTGACGACCACGTGCTGGTGGGGGGTGCCGGCGGCAATGAAACCTTCCACTTTTCGCAAGGTTTCTTCCATCGTCAGGTTATCCATCAGACAACCCATCATCTCGATACGCTCGCTCACGCCGGTTCCTTGCTTGCCAGTTCCGTGGTCAACACGGCGACGATGCGCTCGGCCGCCTTGCCATCCCACAGGTGCGGACGGCGGCCCTGTTTGCCTTCGCCGCGCAAGACCTTGCGCGCCTCGGCCACGATGCGCGCCGGATCGGTGCCGACCAGCACGTTCGAACCTTCGTCGACGGTGACCGGGCGCTCGGTGTTTTCACGGATCGTGATGCAGGGCACGCCCAGCGCGGTGGTTTCTTCCTGCAAGCCGCCGCTGTCGGTCAGCACCACCGCCGCGTCCTTCCACAGGTTGAGGAAGGCCATGTAGGCTTGCGGGCCGACCAGGGTGACGTTCGGGCCCAGGTCGATGCCGAAGCTGTCGAGATTGGCGCGGGTGCGCGGATGCACCGGGAAGATCAGCGGCAACTCCTGGGCGATCTCGCGCAGGGCGCCGGCCAGGGTGCGCATCATGGCCGCGTCGTCCACATTGCTGGGACGGTGCAGGGTCACCACGCCGTAGCGCGCGCCGTTGGCGCTGCGCGTGGCCTTGATGGCGCTCGTTTCGTAGGCGGACGTATCGGCCGTGCTGAGCTTGTCTGCCTGGAACAACACATTATCGACCATCACATGGCCGACATAATGGATCGCCGACTCGGCCTTGCCTTCGCGTTGCAGGTGGGTCACGGCGCTGGGCTCGGTGACGAAGAACCAGTCGCTGATGCTGTCGGTGACGAGGCGGTTGATTTCTTCCGGCATGGTCATGTCGCCGCTGCGCAAGCCCGCTTCCACGTGGGCCACGGGAATGTTGAGCTTCTTGGCGGCGATCGAGCAAGCCAGGGTGGAGTTGACGTCGCCCACCACCAGCACGGCGGCCGGGCGCTCGGCCTGGCACAGCTCTTCGAACGCGACCATGATCTTGGCCGTCTGCTGGGCATGGCTGCCGCCGCCGGCGCCCATGAAGATATCGGGCTGGGGAATGCCCAGCTCTTCAAAGAACACATCGTTCATCTCGCGGTCGTAGTGCTGGCCGGTGTGGATGATCTTGAACGTGAGCGCGTCCTGCTGTTGCAAGGCGCGCACGATCGGTGCGATTTTCATGAAGTTGGGTCGAGCACCGGCAACCAGATAGATCAGTGGCATAGTCATCCAGATTTATAAAAAAAGCAATTATAATCGGAAAGGCAAATTCGTTGTCCGCACATTATCGAATGTGCGCGCCCGTCCGGCAAGCGGGCGTTGCGCCCGGAGCCGGTCCGTTGTCGAGACGCATCACGAAGCACGTTCTTGATGGCAACAAGGGGTGTTGAGGGTGAAGCGGATGGGGTCGAACGCCGGCATTGCGGCAAGTCGCTCAAGCGATGGCGGAAGGGGAAAGGCGGCGCTGCCGTTCAGGCAGCCCGTGTCGACCACGGGCCCGAACGCGCGCACCGGGCACCGCGCTTGCGTACCAGGTCCGCGTCGCCTTGCGCCAGCAGGCGCTGGCGCAAGGCAGGGGGAGACATTACGGGGCCTCGAAAAACCGTCGCGAGCGGTGCAAGTTTCGTCGCGGACGCGCATGTCCGAGAAGCGCAGCCGTACGAAGGTACGGTGAGCATCGCAGGGCGAAAATTGCGCCACGCAGTAGGTTTGTCGAGGCTCCCATCAGTTGACCGTCACATCCAGGTCGGTCACCGAGATGACACGTCCGCCAACCGTGATCTTCGCATTGGTATCGCTGAAAACGATCTCCGGTTTCACAGTCAGGCAGTTCGAACGCAGGACCGAGACGAAAAAGCCGCGGTTCTTGGCCGTCGAATAGTTAAACTTGTTCCAGAAATGCGGTCCCGCCGGCACGGTCGGCGCCGGCATGTAACCAACCGAGGTGCTCATCGCAAACGCGTCGGGCGAAGCCACCGTGCCGCACAGCTCGGCCGGCGCCAGGTCGGCGCGGAAGGCGGCCGCAGGACCGGTCACGGCCGCCACGGTGTGCAGGTTGTACTCGTACTTGCGCGGCGTAGCGCTGTTGAGCTGGTCGATCGTCACCAGGGTCGATGGACGAATGAAGACCACGGTGCGCTTCGCCTGGCTCAGCTTGCCCGCATAGGCGGCGGTGGCGTCGCCGGTGCTGATGTCATAGGCGGCCGTCTGCAGGAACTTGGTCAGCTTGCCGGACGCGGCGCGATCGCCCAGGCCGCCGGCGCCCAGGTACTGGCCCTGGCCGCCGTCGAAGGTGATCGCATTGTGCGCCTTGGTCTGCTTGTAGTAGTCGCGCCAGTGCGGCGAGTTGTAGTAGTCGTAGTAACCGCTGTCCATGGCCAGCACTTTGCCCTTCGAGTACATCACAAAGCTGTTCTGGTCGGCATGCGAGTGATTCACCGAGCCGAACGGGCTGCTCTTGAAGAACACCGAGGTGCGGGCACGGTCGGTCAGCGAGCTGTGCATGGCGGCCCAGCCGATCGCCGGGAAGTAGGCGCCGTTCGGCTGGGTGCTCGGCAAGGTGACGACACCGGAGTACTCGCGCGGGCTGAGCAGGATGTGCAGGCGCGCATAGTCTTCGCCGCTTTGCTGCTTGACGTACCAGCGCGACAAAGTGGTGTCGGAGCGGTTCATGACGGCCTTGCCGAAGCGGGCCCAGTCTTCGATCCGGTTCACTTCAGCGCCATCGCCAAATACGCCGACCGGCACGCCGGGCGGCAGCGCGTACGCCATGAAGCGGGCGAATTCGGCCAGCCAGGGCTTGCGGTAGAACGGCACGCCGAGCACACGCTCGATCAGGTCCCACATCAGCAGCGATTCGCCGGCTTCCCAGCCGGCATAGCTCGAACCGTTGGCGAAGCCGCCATCGTCGCCGCCCCACGGGCTGGTGCCGCTGACATATTGCGGCAGCGCGGTGCGCAGCCAGGCGTGGGTCTCGGGCATGTCGCCGCGCACGATCAGCAAGGCGCCGACGAATTTGCCCAGGGCGTTGTAGGCGATCCCGTTTTCCGGATACAGCTTGACCGTGTCGGCCACCTTGTTCAGGCCCGAGTTGCCGCAGGCGAGCACGATGTCCTTGACCATCTGCTTGTCGGCGGCCGTCATGGCGGAATAGGCAAAATCGTAGGCCAGGGCATAGAACCAGGCGTAATCGCGTGTTTCGGAAACGTCGCCGACGCATTTGCGCGCCAGGATGCCGGGCGCAAACAGTTGCATGCGGGCCCGCATTTCGGTCAAGAACCAGGGATTCTTGGTCATATGATAGGCCACGGCCGCCTCGGCCATGCCTTCCAGGAGGCGGTCCTGCTGCCACCAGGTTTCCATGCGCACCGTGGTATTGCTGGAATTAATCTGCGTCTTCAGGGCGCTGGTGACATTGGCCACCGAATTGCGCTGCAAATAGCCGGTCACGGCGACGATGGACGAGGTGCGCTCGGCCTTGGTGGCGGCCACGATGCCCAGGTAATCGGGCTGGCCCTTGAACAGGCGCGGGTGGCCCATCGGCACGCCGGCGTCGAATTTATCGATGGCGGCGGTCAGGGACGTTGGGGCCAGGGCGTTGGCCGTGGCGGTCAGCTCGGCCGTGGTAAACCGTGGCGCGACGGTGGTGAAATTCTGGGCCAGGGCGGGCAGGCACAAGGCCGCCGTCGCCAGTGAAATAACCTTAACTAATCTTATCATGCTGCCAACTCCTCATAACGTTGTCGAAGACGCCGCAAGACTGTCCCGACCATGTACTCGGACTCGACACGTGCCAGTCCGCGCTCGGAGATCATATCCGCCAAGACATTATCATCCAAAATGCGCAAAATACAGGCAGCGAGCTGGGGTATATTGCTCACTTCAACGAGAAAACCACACTTTCCTTGATCCAACATATGTGGCACAGCGCCAACATTGGTGGCCACGACTGGAACCGTTGCCATCATGGCTTCCAAAATTGACATCGGCATCTGTTCCTTGTGCGATGGCAGCACGAAAACGGCCGCTTCGGCCAGCAAGGCGGCACGCGCGCCGGCATCGACCCAGCCCGGCAGGCGTACGCAGTCGGCCACGCCGAGTTCGGCCGCCAGTGCGCGCGCGCCATCGGCGTCGCCGTCGCCGGCCAGCACCAGGCGCGCCTCGGGCGATTGCGCATGCACGGCGGCGAAAGCGCGGATCAGGTCGAACACGCCCTTCTTCTCTTCCAGCCGTCCCAGGAACAGCACGCTGCGCCCGGGCCGGCGCGCCAGCGGCGCGGCGCCGGCGATCGGGTTGGGAAACACCTCGACCGTCTTGAGCCCGGCGCGCGTGCGCAGCCAGGCGGCCGAGACCTCGGTCAGGGCGAAGGCGGCGGCGGCATCGCGCAGCAGGCCGAGCGCGACGCGCTGGCGCCAGCCGGACAGGCGCACGTCGACGAAGTCGATGAATTCCCCCCCGTGCAGGTGGACCAGCACGGGACGGCGGAACAGGCGCGCCGCCGCCATGAAGGGCGCCTTGCGCCAGAAGCTGACCCCGGAGGCCAGATGCACATGCAGCACCGAGACGCGCCCGCGCAGCAGCAGCGCCAGCAATTGAAGCAGCGCGGCCAGCGCGCGCAGCGCCTTGCGCAGCGGCCCGCCGTCGACGTGGGTGGCGATGAAGCGGCAGCGCCCGCCCTCCTCGTAGCCGTGCGCCAGATAGGTCTGGATCACGCTGGCCATGCCGCCGCGCGCTGCCGGCGACGGGCCGATCATGATCACCGACTTCATCAGAGCGTCCCGGCGCTGTCGCTCTCGCGCTCGATATGGGCCGCGCCCAGGTAGCCGGACAGGTCGAGGCGCTGGACCAGCAGCTTGTGCTTGCCCGAGCCGGTGCGCGGGATGCCATCGACCCGCACGATCTCGATATCGAGCCCGCCCTGGGTCTTGGCCAGCACGCCGGCCGCCAGCGCGGCGCGCGCGCGCGGGGTCAGTTCGGTGTCGGACATGACCTTGAGGGTGGCCTTGCCGGGCGCGTCTTGCTCGAACTGCATCATGTCGGCGCTGGCGAGCTGCTCGAAGTGGGCCGCGCCGATGGTGCAGATCGACACCAGGCGGTGATCGCGGCACACCAGGAATTCCTGCAGCCGCCCTTCGATCCGTTCGACCACCGCGAAGCCCGGGCGAATGGTGTTGGGCGCCTTGCTCCACATGGCCAGGTCGCCGGTGCGGTAGCGGATCAGCGGCATGACCCGGTTGTCGAAACCGGTGGCGACGATTTCGCCGATCACGCCCGGTTCCGTAATGGCGCGTCCGTCGTTGTCGACCAGCTCCACCTTGCCGTACAGGGGCCAGAAGAAATAGCGGCTGTCGTCAAGCAGCGAGATGGCCTTGACGGCGCGTTCGGAGTGGCCGTAGTCGAGCAGCACCGGGCAGCCGAACACTTCGCGGATCAGCTCGACCTGGTAATCGTAGACATTCTCGGAAAACAGCTGCACGGCGCGGATGCGCGCGACCAGCTCGGGCGCCGGATTGGCCTTGAACCAGTGCGCCAGCGGCACCAGCGCCGAGGGAAAGGCGTGGATGATGGTCGGCTTCCACTTGGCGATCGCTTCCACGTAGCCGGGCATGTACTGCGCTTCCAGGTGGTCCGACGACAGGTGCAGGTAGCGCTTGATCGGGTCGTACATCCACAGGGAGCCGCCCGGTTTGCCGGCGCCCGGCACGCTGCGCCCGCGCAGCGCCAGGATGACGTCGCCGCTGCCGACCCCGGCGACGGTATCGAACGTGCTGTTATAGGCAAAGTCCTTGGAGCGCGAGACATACTTTTCCAGGTACAGCTTCATCGGCACCGAGGTCGAGCCGCCGGTGAACGCCATCAGGTGGGTTTCCGGGCCCATCTTGTTGGACAGGTAACGGGTGCTGTCGGCCTTGAGCGATTCTTTTTCGAGCAGCGGAAAGGCGGCCAGCAGGCGCGTCGCGTCGGATGGATCGCGCACCTCGGCCAGCGCGCCTTTCAGGTGGGCGTAGGCGGGCACGGTCTCGATCGCCCAGCGCAAGGTAGCGAGCAGTTTTTCGTCGGCGCGGCGCGCGGTCCAGGCCACGTCGTTGCAGCGGTTGATTTCGGCCTGGAACTCATCGTACTTGGCGCCGTAGCGCAGGCGCGTCGGCGCCATCGAGTACACATGGCCGAGCGAGCTCTTGACCCATTGCGGGGCCGCCGTATAGAACTTCAGGAATGGATGGACAATGTCTTCGATCGGCATGTTGATGGGCTTTCTATGCTGTGGTGGTTGTGGTGGCGGCAGCGGCGCGCACGCCGGCCAGTCCGCGGAAGATGCTTTCGTAGCGCGTAATCATGTGCTGCACATCGAAGCGCGCGCGCACCGAGGCCAGCGCGCCCTGCCCCAGGCGCGCGCACAGCGCCGGGTCGCTCAAACGGGTCAAGGCGGCGGTCAGCGCCTTGACGTCGCCGGCCGGGTACAGCAGGCCGTTGACGCCGTCGTCGACCTGCTCGCGCATGCCGCCGACGTCGCTCGACACCAGCGGTTTACCGAGCGCCATGTATTCCAGGGTGGCGATCGGAAAATTCTCGTCGTGCGAGGTCAGGGTCATCACATCGCACATGCCGATGAAGGGCCGCACATCCTGCTGGAAGCCGGCCAGCAGGACCGCCTCGCGCAGGCCGAGCGCATCGATGCGCTCCTCGATCTGCGGGCGCGTCACGCCGTCGCCGACCAGCACCGCGCGCGCCGCCACGCCGTCGCTGCGCAAGCGCGCCAGCGCCTCAAGCAGGTCGCCGTGCCGTTTCTCCTCGCGGAAGATGGCGCACAGGCCGATCACCAGCTCGTGCGGCTTGACGCCGTGCTGGGCGCGCAGGGCGGCAGCCGGCTGCGCCACCAGGTCCGCCGAAAAATGCCCGAGGTCGACCCCGTTATGCACCACTTCGCTGCGGCGCAGCCCGACCCCGAGCTTGGCAAAGAACCCGCGCTGCAACTCGCTGATGAAGATGACGCAGGCGGCGGTCCGATAGAATTGACGATAGACGATGAAACGCAGGCGCGCGCTGCCGCCGCGCCGCACCACGCCCATGCTGTGGCAAATGAAGGCCTGCGGCGGGCGGCGCCGCGCGCGCCAGCCGGCCATGGTGGCGCACATCTGCGAATACTGCGAGGTGGCGATCACCAGGTCGGGCGCCAGGTCGTCCATCAGGCCGGCCAGGCGCTTCAGGGCGCCGAAGTCGACCCCGCCGCCCGAATGGCAGCAGACGATCGGCGCGACCCCGCCCCGTTCCAGCTCGGCGGCCAGTTCGTCGGAATCCTTCAGGTAGGCCACGGCCACCTTGTGGCCGCGCTGGGCCAGGCCGGTCGCCAGCGCCACCAGGTGGCGTTCGGCGCCGCCGAACTTGAGCTGGTCGGCGACGAACAGGAGGGTCATTGGCGTCATCTGGGCTTTCAAGCAATCATGGTCAAAGTTGCGACTCCCGCCGGGGGCGGGGCCGGCAGATGGTTCAGGCCTGGCGCGGCGCGGAAGCCTCGCGCCCCATCGCCAGTGCGATCTGGGCCTTCAGGGCGGCGGCCACGCGTGGGGCGGCGAAGCGTTCAGCGACCGCTTCCGGCCCGCCCTGCCCCGCCGCGCCGTCCAGCGCGGCCAGGCCGGTGCGCAGCATGCGGGTGACCGCTTCGATATCGTCCGGCGCGGCGCAGGCGTCGGCGCTGCCGGCCCACTCGGCGATCAGGTCGGCCGAGGTGCCCGGCGGCGTAATGCCCCAGACCGGGCGGCGCGCGCCGATGTATTCCACCAGTTTGCTTGGCAGGAACACACTGGGCAACTTGCTGGGCGCGTCGATCACCAGCAGCGCATCCGAGTCGCGCGCCAGTTGCAGCGATTCGCGGTAGCCGACCTGGCCGCGCATGCGCACCAGGCCAGCCGGCAGCGCCTTGTAAGCGTCCGAGGCGAGCAGGTTGGGCGAGACGTGGCCGACGAATTCGAAGGCGACCGCATCGAACGCGCCCGGCTGGCGTTCGAGCATGCGCGCCAGCGCGGCGAACAGCGGCTCGGGCGAGCGGGCGCCGTAGCAGGCGCCGATGTGGCGCACCACGTGGCGTACGCCGGGACGCGCCGCCACCGCCGGCGCCAAGGCTGGTGCCGGCGCGGGACCTGCGAAATTGTCCATGTCCCAGGCGTGCGGCAGCACGGCGGCGCGCGCGCGCCAGGCCGGCGGATACTTGGCCATCACCAGGTCCAGGGTGCGCTGCGAGGTGAACAAGACGCGGTCGGCGGCCTTGATCACGCGCCGCTCCAGCGCCGCGTTGACCCGGTGTTCCAGCCAGGTGTTCGGATGGAAGGGATTGTCCGACCAGGGGTCGCTGAAATGCGCCAGCCACGGCAAGCCGGTGCGGCGCTTGATGTCCAGCGCCAGCAGGTGGTCCGACATCGGCATGCCGAAGCTGACCAGCGCCTCGCTGCCGCTGGCGGCGATCCGTTCCAGCGCCGGAGCGAGCGCGCGGCGGCGCCACGGACCCAGGCCGTCGGGAATGGTGTTATACAGCGGCAGCAGGCGGCGCGCGACCTTGTGCAGGAAGCCCTGGAAAAAGGTGCCGGGGCTGGGCACGCACAGCGAGCCGATGCGCTCGAAAAAATCGGGATACTGGTCGTAGGCGTCGGAAAACTGCGGATCGCTGCCGTGCAGCAGCTCGACCCGCGCGTCCAGGTGGTACAGCTGGCGGCCGATCTGGATCGCCTGCGGGGTCAGCTTGGGCGGCGCGTAGTAGCAGATTGCAAAAATCTTCAAGCGCGCTCTCCGAAGCCGGCCAGGGAGTCGAGAATGCGCCGCGAGGCGTGGCCGTCGCCATAGAAATTGCCACCGCTACCGTCCCGCACTTCGCTGTCGAGCAGGCCGGCCACGGCCGTCACGATGCGTTCGCGGTTGGGGCCGACCAGATGCACCATGCCCGACGCCGCCCCTTCCATGCGCTCGGTGACGTCGCGCATGACCACCACTGGCTTGCCCAGGCTCGGCGCTTCTTCCTGGACCCCGCCGGAATCGGTCAGCACCACGGAAGCGTTGATCATCATCGCCACGAACGGCAGGTAGTCGAGTGGCTGGCACAGCACCAGGTTGGCGAAGCCGGCCGGCACCAGATAGCGTTCGACGGCGCCGCGCACAGCCGGATTCGGATGCACGGGGAACACGAAATCGGTCTCGGGATAGCGCGTGCATAGTTCCGCGATGGCGGTGCAGATCGCCTCGAAGCCGGCGCCGAAGCTTTCGCGCCGGTGCGCGGTGACCAGCACGAAGGGGCGGCGCGGCCCGATGAAGCGGTTCAAGCCCTGCGGCTCGAGCGCGGCGGCGACCTGGGCGCGGCAGGCCGGGTCTTCCTGCAGGCGCGCGCGCACCAGGTACAGGGCGTCGATGCCGGTATTGCCGGTGATCAGGGTGCGCTCTTCGGCAATGCCTTCGCGCAGCAGGTTGGCCTTGGCCGGCGCGGTCGGCGGGAAGTGCATTTCGGCGATGGCGCCCACCAGCTTGCGGTTCATCTCTTCCGGGAACGGTTCATAGATATTGCCGGTGCGCAGGCCCGCTTCGACGTGGGCCACCTTGGCCTTGGCGTAAAACGCCGCCAGCGCGCCGGCAAAGGCGGTGGTGGTGTCGCCCTGCACCAGCACCCAGTCCGGACGCTCCTGTTCCAGCACGGGCGCCAGGCCGCCAAGCACGCCGGTGGTCAGTCCTGTCAAGGTCTGGCCCGGCTTCATCAGGTTCAGGTCATGCTCGGGCACAATGCCGAAAAAGGCCAGCACGCTGTCGAGCATTTCGCGGTGCTGGGCGGTGACGCAGACCACGACCTCGAAGCCGCCGTGGGCGCGTGCGGCCAGCACCACCGGCGCCAGTTTGATGGCCTCGGGGCGGGTGCCGAAGACGAAGAGCAGTTTTTGAAGTGCGGGCATGGTCGATCCTGGAATGGTTAATCGTGTTGAGTTGGCGATGCGGGCGATACGGCCGGCGCCTGGGGCAGGAACAGGGCGCGCGCCTCGGGCAGCGCGCCGGCCAGCTTGAGCAGGGCGACATAGGACACGGCGAAGGCGGCGCCGATCAGCACCGCTTCGAGCAGCGGCGCGCGCACCAGGTTGGCCGCATCGAGCAGCGCGGCCAGCGCGCCGGCGCCAACGCAGGCGGCCAGGATGCGCAGCAGCGCGCCCCACTGTTGCAGGCGGCGCAGCGGCACCCCGGTCACGCGCGAGACGCGCCAGAAGCTGAAGGCGTTGCCGGCGGCCAGGGTCACCACATTGCCGAGCGCGGCGCCGGGCACGCCGAACAGCAGCGCGCCGCTGATGCCGGCGGCCAGGCTGACGAACAGCAGGCAGGCGTCGGCGGCCAGCAGGAAGCGGCCCTGGTTGAGCACCACCGTGAGCGTGCTGACCTCGACCGCCACGCCCAACAGGGCCAGGCAATTGATGCGCATGACGTCGGCGGCGAGCAGGTATTTGTCGGTGTAGACCACGGTCACGATATGCACGGCCAGCACGGCCGTGAGCATCAGGGTCGGCAGCAGCACGAAGGCGCTGGCCAGGTTGGCGCGCTGGTTCAGGCGCAGCATGCCGTCCTGGTCCTTGTTCGATTCGAGCGCGGACAGGCGCGGCGCGATGGCGTTGCTGACGCTGTTGCGCACCAGGGCCACCACCGGCATGATGACGGCGCCGATCGAGAAGGCGGCGAAGGCGGCGGCCGGGAACATGGCGGCCGCGACCCACTGGTCGGCCTGGCCGCGCAGCAGGAACAGGGCCGACGCCAGGCCGAACGGCACGCAATAGACCAGCTGGGTGCGCAGCACCGGCATTTGCAACGGAAAGACGCGCCAGCCGTAGTGGCGCCCGATATGCAGCAGCACCAGCACCACCTTGATGGCGGCGTAGGCCACCAGGGCCCCGAACACCACGTCGGCGCGCCCGGACCAGGCGGCGGCGGCCACCATCACCACGCGCAGGATGGCCAGCACCAGGATCATCCTGGCCTGGCCGGCCACGTCGCCGCGCGCATTGGGCAGGAATTCGATCAGGCTGGCCGCCACCCACAGGGTGAGGAAGGCCGGCATGAACCAGGCCGCGCTGTGCATGGCGCGCAGGCTGGCCGGCAGCAGCGGATTCCACGGCCCCAGCGCCAGCCCGGCGCAGGCGCCGCTGAGCAACAGCAACAGCAGGGTCTGGTGTACATACGGCGCGCGCGCCTGCCCTTCATGGCGCGGCAGGAAGTAAAACAGACTGCGCGGCAGCGCGAAGGGCGCGATCGCCATGGCCGTGCCGATCGCCAGCCAGGCCAGGCGGTAATCAGCAAAGGCGGAGGTCGGCAGCAGGCGCACCAGCGCGATCGGCATCAAAAATTGCAGGCCGAAGTCGAGCATGTTGGCGGCGGTCAGGGTGATCGCGCCGCGTTTCAGGCTGGCGCCGGTCATCGCACGCGCCCGCTGGGCAGCGCGCTCATCGCTATGCGCGCGTGCTGGCCGTGTTGCAGGTTCATGCGAGCAGCGCCGACAGGTAGGGGGCGGAGACGGTCTCGGGCGCGAGACGCGTGATGGCGTAGGCGCGGCAACGCGCGCTGCAGGCGGCCAGCTCGGGCGGATCGGCCAGCAGCGCGCGCGCCGCCGCGACGGCGCCGGCGACGTCGGTCACCGCCACGCCCAGGCCCAGGCGGGCGATGATGCCGTCCGGGTCGAACGTGGCGACCACCGGGACGCCATTGGCCCAGGCTTGCAGATAGGTGTTGGGAAAGCCCTCGAAGGACGAGGTGTTCACAAAAATGCGGGTGCGCGCGAACAGGCTGCGCGTGGTGCCGAACTTGACCTGGCCGTGGAAGCGCAGATTGGGCAAGGCGCGGCTGCCCCGTTCGGTGCGCACGTACAGATCGAGCTCGGCCGGATTGGCGCCGCCGGCCATCTCGCAGACCAGTTCGGGCAGCTCGCGCACCATGTCGATGAACCACTCGGGACGCTTCATCGAGCGCATATTGGCCAGCCACAGCAGGTCGGTGGCCCGCTCGGCGGGCGCGAGGACGGTCTCGGGCAGGTCGGAAAACATGCCGGCCACTTCGGCATGCAAGCCATAGTTTTTCAGCAGCAACGCGGCTTGCTTGTCGGTTTGCGCCAGGATCGCGTCGGCACGGCGCAGGCCATAGTGATACAGGGCGCGGTCGCGCGCGTTCGAGAGCATCAATGTATCGGGCGCGCAATCGGCGTCGGAGGCGATGCGGAACACCAGGCGGCGCCCGTGGCGCTGGCAAAAGGCGGCGACGATGCCAACGCTGGCGCCCGCACAGCTGACGTAATACACGTCGGCGGCGGCCGCCTTCAGGCCGGCCCAGGTGGCGGTCAGGCGCGGCGCGAAAAAGCGCAGGCCGGGCACGCCGGCATCGAGGGCGAAGGTCTTGCGCACGGTCACGCCGCCGACCTGCTCGACCGCCTGCTGGCCAAAGTCGCCCACCAGCGAGGTGACCTGGTGGCCGCTGCGCGCCAGGTAGCGAGACATCAGCGCGTGCTGCACTTCTTCGCCGCCGATGTGGACGTTTTTTCCATCCAGGTCGGCAATGACGCCCCAGGCGTTATAGTTCAGCATGCAGATGCGCGCCGATGTGCGCTGTGCTGCATGACCGTGTACCGAGTCGCGCTGCATTGAGTTGATATCCGTCACGTTGCCAGCTCGTCTTTCCGTAGGTCAAAGGGCTTGTCGTGCCAGGGCGCCGGTTCCCGATGCCGGTTCCTGTCCTTCAGGCGGTACACGCCGCCGCAACCCATCAGGATGCCAAGCATGATCCAGAAATACGATTGCGAAAATGTGGGGGTGAACATATCGTCGGTAAAGCCCTGGATGAACCACACGGGAATCATCACGGCGCCGCCGGCGAACATGCCTTGCAGGCTGGGGCTGGCATGCTCGCGCGACAGGCGCAAGAATTCGCGCCGCACGAACAGCAGGAAGGCCAGCACGAAGCCGAAGCCGACCAGGCCCAGGTCCATCAGGCCGCCCAGCCAGGCGCTGTGGGTCTGCGCCACCGGCAGCATCTTGTTCAGGCGCACGGGCGGGCTCCACAAGAGCGAGCGCACGCCTTTCGGCAACACCGGCTCTTCCAGCACATACGGCAGCAGCGGCAGCCAGATGCCGTCCAGGCGGCCGGCGGTGACGGCGCCGCGGTCGCCGTTGCCGACCCCGGTCAGGGCGCGTTCGAGGATCGGTTCGATCACCAGCGGGCCGATGCAGCCGGCCACGATCACGCCGATGATGACGGTCTTGACGCTGATGCGCTTCCAGAAGTAAATCAGGTTGACCAGGATGAAGCCGACGAAGCCGCCGCGCGAGAAGGTCATCAGCACGCACACGGCGAACACCACGGAAGAAACGAACAGCAGGCGGCGCTGGGCGTCGCCGGCCCCGCGCAGCGAGAACAGGGTCACCGCGTACAGCATGTTCAACAACAAGCTCATCTCGTTGGCGTGCATGCCGAGGGTGCCCAGGAAGTCGCGCGCCAGGGGCGAGGCCAGCTGGCGCAGCGACATGCCCGAGATCAGCAGGCGCCAGCCCACCAGGGCGCAGAATGTCCAGCCGGACATGAGCATCAGGTACAGGAATTTTTCCGGCTTTTTGCTGTGGCGCACCGACAGCCCCACCATCAACGCCAGCAGCACCAGGAATTGCGGCTTGATGAACATGTCGCGCAGATAGCCGAAGCCGTCGTGGTACTGGATCAGGCGTTCGGCTTCGAAGCGCGGCGGAATCAGGTTGACGTTGGACATGCCGACCACGCAGGCGATGCCGATCGGCAGCACATACCAGGCGAGCAGGCGCATCGGCGCGAGCGGATCGTGCCAGCGCCGCAGTCCGGCATGGACGACGTAGGAGACGATGGTCAGGAACAAGATCATGTTGAGCGGATTGAGACCGCGGATGCCCAGCATTTCGTGCGGAAAGAAGGCCAGCGCCGAGAGCGGCATGATGACGATGGCGGCGGCCACCCCGACCCGGAAATCGAGCATGACCCACAAGCTGAGGGCGCACATGATCACGGCCGCCGGCACCAGCACGCCCAGGGTCGGCACGGCGGCCCCGAACAGGGCCGCGAGCAGCAGCAGCGCAACGATGCCGACCAGCGCCGTCCACTTGCTGCCGCCCTTGTAGCGGCGCGACTGGGGAACCGGGTGCTCGATCATGCCGGCCCCTGTGCGTTCGATCCGCCGCGCATCACGCAGGAGCGCCGATCAGCTTGGCGCGCACGGATGGCGCAAGGTGCTTCATCAGGTCGTTGACAAAGGCATCCTGGACGGCAAACGCAGCCTGGTCGTCGGTCTCGATGGACGAGACGCGGAACAGGTAGCCGTCGGGAATGTAATCGGACAGGGCGTACTTGAGCTGCACGATCTGGCGGTCGAGGTAGCTGCGCACCACGCTGCTGCCCATGGTGAACCAGTACGTGACCGGTTCGTTGCGCGGACCATGGCTGGCCACCATGCGCGTGACGGGCACCGGCAAGCCGTCGAACACCAGGTTTTCATTGTGCAGGTCGCGGATCTGGAAACCCTGGGCCGCGTAGCAGACTTCCTGGCGGTGCGCGCGCATCGACTGGGTCTGGTTGGAGCCGTAGGCGATGGTCAGCATCACGCGCTGGCCGCGGCTGTTGATGTAGGTGCGCGAGAGGGTCTGGCTGTAGATGGCCGCCACTTTTTCCTGCTGCACGGACGAGGGCACCATGGCCACGGCGTCGGGATCGATCTTCCAGTCGCCGAAGGCGGCCGGGACGCTCGTATCGAGCATGATCGCGGGCAGGCTGTCGGACAGCATTTTCTGCGGCTTGATGGCGATTGTCGCCAGCAGGGCCGCGCCCATCAGCAGCGCGGCCGGAATCGCCATGCGCAGCGGGCCGTAGTTGGCCGACAGGGCCGGCGGCCCGGCTTCGCTGGCGAACAGGGGCAGCGCTTCCTTGTCGGACGCGCCGAAGCGCAGCAGCGAATCGGTGGCGATGATCAGGAGCAGCGCCGAGACGAACAGCACCATGCCGGCGAAGCCGTGCAGGAAGCCCTGCCCGGCCGCGTCGCCCAGGTGGTAGGTAATGAGCGTGAGCACCATGACCCGGATCACATTCGACATGAAGGAGATCGGCACGATCAGGATCGCCAGGGTGACGTTGCGGAACAGCGAATTGTGGCGCACCACATTCAGGTACAGCAGGCCCAGCGCTTCGAGCGTAAACAGCGTGTGCAGGCCGGCGCAGGCGTCGGCCACGAGCAGCTTGTACTGGCCGATCTGGAGGATCACGCCGCTGCGCGAAATCGGATAGCCGACCCAGTACAGCACGTTGCCGACCACCCAGGAAACGGCGGTTTTCATGGGCATGGTCAGCATGTCGACCAGGGAACCGGGCAGCGGCAGCATGAACAGCATGAAGAAGAACGGGAACCACTGGGCGCGCAGGGCGCGCGTGCCGCGCATGAGCAGGATGAGCGCCATCAGGGTGCCGAGGTAGGAACCGATCTCGAAGATGGCGATGCCTTGCGAGCGCCCGATGAAGTAGACCAACACCGACAGCACCAGCAGCGGCCAGCCCAGCGGACTGCTGCGTTCGCCTTCGCTGACGGCCAGCATCTGGCCCCAGTTGCGGTACAGCAGCCAATGCGCGATGCCGAGGATGATCGGGCCGTGCGCCTGCTCTTCGGTCGCCCACAGGCCGGTAAACATGTCGTAAAAGCTCGGCACATACAGCAGCAGCAGGCCGAGCGCGAGCGGCGCCCAGGACGGCAGCGCGCCGTTGCCGGACAGGCCGGCCGGCATGTTCGACTTGGCCTGCGTGCTCATTTGAAGTCCACCAGCACCGACCCGACCACCACGGCGCCGTTCTGGGCCACCTGTTCGGCCAGGGCGTTGACGTCGCCCATGTGGGTCTTGTTCTTGCGCGCGACGATCAGCACGCCGCCGGTGCGGGCGGCCAGCACCAGGGCGTCCAGGCCGGTCTGGCTGGCGGCCACGTCGTACAGGGTGACGTCGTATTTCGATTCGAGCTGGGCGTTCAGGCCGGCGAAGTTGCTGCGGCTGAGCAGTTCCTGGGGATTCGGCGGCAAGGTGCCGGCGCCCAGCACCGACAGGTCGACGAAGGAGCCGATATGCGCGGTGACGTCGAGCTCCGCGCGCCCGGCCAGCACGTCGGACAAGCCCTGCTTGCCGGGAATGTTAAAGATGGTGTGCTGGGCCGGTTTGCGCAGGTTGGCGTCGACCAGCAGGGTGTGCTCGCCCAATTGCGAAAACACCACCGCGAGGTTGGCCGCGAACAGGCTGGCGCCGTCGCCGCGGTCGATGCCGACCACGGTGAGCGACTTGCGCCCGCGCGCGAACCAGCGCAGCATCAGCTGGCTGCGCACGGCGCGCAGGGTTTCGACCTGCGGGCTGAAGGGATCGTAGGCGGCCACCAGGTGCGGCGAATAACTGCCCTCGCCCGGCTGCAGGTAGGGATAGTCGAACTGGCGCGCCAGCACTTGCTGGATGTCGGCTTCGTTGATCAGGCCCAGGCGCTGGGCGGCCTCGCCGAAGCGGATCCCGAGCTCCTTCTGCATGCGCAGCACGCGCTCGGCGTTTTCGGGGGTGATCTTGCCCGATTCGAGCAGCAAGCCGCCGATGCTCGAATCGGCGCGTTTCAATTTCTCGGAGGCGGCCAGGGAAAGCTCGGTCTGCGTCATGGTATTTCCTATTGTTGGTTCGGGCGCGGGCGGGCTAGCCCAGGCGCAGGCGGCGGGGCAGCAGCGAATTGATCGCACTGTAGCGGCGCTTGGACGCGGCCCAGTCGATCACGCCGAGCACCGGCATCTGCAGCACTTCGGCCATATCGGTTTCGGAGCGCACGCGGCGGTCGATCATTTCGGTCAGCAGGGCAAAGCCCAGGCCCAGCATCACGCCCAGGAAGGCGGACAGCATGGTATTGAGCATCACGCGCGGACCGCTGGCGCCCAGCGGCGCGGTGGCCGGATTGAGCACGGCGATATCGGACTGCTCGGAAGCGCCTTCGATGCGGGTTTGCGAGAAGCGCTGCGAGGTGGCGTCGAAGGCGCGCTGGGCGCTCTCGACATCCTTGACCAGCACGCCGAGTTCATCGCGGCTGCGGTTCAGTTCCAGCACTTTGGCCTTCTGGGCCGCCAGCGCCGCGCGCACCGCGCCTTCGCGTTGCTGCAGGATGGCGGCGTTGTTGCCGACGCTGCTGGAGGCCGAACGCTGCTGGGAAGACAGGTTGGCGTTGATCTTGTCGACTTCAGCCTTGATGCTCAGGTATTGCGGATGGTTCACACCGAGGCGCTGGCCGGCTTCGGCCAGGCGCGATTCGGCGCCGGCCAGTTGCACCTTGAGGTTCTGGACCAGCGGATTGGAAGCCACATCGGGCGAATCGGCGCCGCGCGCGCCCTGCGCCATGCCCTGGCGCGAATTGGCTTCCATGGCCTGGCCCTGGGCCGCGACCAGCTGCGCCGACAGGTCGTTGAGGCGGTTCGATTCGACGTCGAGACGGTTGTCGACGCTGACGATGCCATTGTCTTGCTGGTACTTGGAGAGGCGGCTCTGGGCCGCTTCCACGTTACCGCGCAGCATTTTGGTCTGCTCGTTGAAGTAGGCAGCCGCCTTTTTCATCGGTTCGACCTTCAGCTCGATGCTCAGCTTCTGGTATTCCTCGGCGAAGGCATTCGCCACGGACGCCACGAATTGCGGATCGGCGCCCTTGAAATTGATTTCGACCACGCTGCTTTCGCGCGAGGGGACCACGTCGAGCTTGTGCAGCAGCAGGTCGGCCAGCCAGTCGCGCACGGTGCCGCGACCGCCGGTGGCTTTCTTGAACTGCTCGACCACGGTCGGGTTTTCCGCCATTTTCAGCTGGTCGACCACGCGCCCGGCCACGTTCTTGCTGCTGATGATGTCGATCTGGGTCGCCATATAGCCCGGCAACAGCTGGCTCGGCATGGCAATCCCGGTCAGCGGATCGACGCCCTTGTAATTGAGCAGCACCGACGCCGTGGACTGGTAAGTCTTGGGCATCGACAGGCTGACCATCAGGGTCAGCGTGACGGTGACGAGCAAGGTCGCCAGGATGATGTACTTGCGCGCATACAAGATCAGCAGGAACTGGGATAAATTCATTTAGCAACTCTCAATGTGGTGCGGCGGCCAGGAGCGGGAGCCCGGGCCGGGAAATCAGAACCAGCTTTCCTTGACGAAGACGACATCGTCCACTTGCAGCAGGTCGTCCTGCTTGGCGTCGATCAGGCGGATCTTGCCATCCGCATCGCGGCGCTTGATCACCAGGCCGCGTTCGGTGCCGCGCATGGACAGGCCGCCGCCGGCCGACAGGGCTTGCACCACGGTCATCGAACGCTCGAGGCGGAACGCGCCCGGGCGCTGGACTTCGCCGTAGATATAGAACTTGGGTGCGCGCTCGACGTACAGGACGTCGTTGCCGGACAAAACGTAATCCTTGTTCAGCTGGCCGTTGCGGACCATCTCGATGACATCGATCTCTTCGCGCGTGGTCTTGCCGTCGCGGGTGCGGATCAGGCTGAGACGGTCGCCGCCTTCGCCGTTGATGCCGCCGGCCATGGCCAGCAAGTCGATCAGGCTGCGCTTGCCTTCGATCGGGTAACGGCCGGGACGGTTAACCTGGCCCAGCACCGCGACCTGCTGGCTCTGCACGGCGGTGACGATGACGTTGACTTGCGGCTTCTTGACGAAGTTGCCCGCTTCCAGCATGGAAGCGATCTTTTTTTCCGCAGCGGCGGCCGACAGGCCGGCCACCGGCACCTGGCCGATCAGCGGATAACTGATATTGCCGCCTTCGCTGACCCGGGTTTCCAGGGTCAGGTCGGGGCTGCCGTAGACGGAGACCTTGAGCACGTCGCCCGGTCCGAGCGGCAAGTCGGCCGCCATGGCCGCGCCCATTGTCAGTGTCGCCAGAAAAGCCATCAGGCCGTGTACCAGTGTTTTCATCTAAGTCACCTTCTCATCAGTTTCAGTTGTCGGAATCGCGGCCGGGCCGCTTATTTCAGGCCGGCCACGCCGCGCGCGGTGGCCGCATCGTCGGAGGCCGGCGTTGCCGCTGGCTCGGCCGGGGCTGGCGCGACGGCCGCTGGCGCTGGCGTCGCGGCGACCGGAGCGGCTGGCGCGGCGGCCAGGGTCGGGGCCTTCAGGTAATCGATCTTGGCGGCCGTGCGCAAGCGTTTGAGCTCGGCATCGGCGGCGTCCTTGGTACGCTTGTTGAACAGGAATTTCTCGATCTGCGGCGCCGCCACCTCGAGCGTGGCCGGGTTGTCGCGCACGTCGACGATCGAGACCAGCATGCTGCGCTCGCCTTCCTTGACGATAAACAGCTGGTTCTTCGGCATGCTTTTCAGCTTGGCCGACATGTCCGGGGCCAGGTCGGAGGTGGTGCGCGAAGCCTGGGTGCGCATGTACTTGACCTTGTTGGCGTCGAACCAGGCGGCGACGTCGTCCAGCGACTTGGCGTGCTCGGCCACGGTCTTGACTTCCTCGCTCAGGTCCTTGGACTGGATGACCAGTTGCTTCATGTCGAACTGCTTGCGGTTGGCAAAGAAATCCGGGTTCTGGGTGTAGTAAGCATTCACTTCCGCGGGGGTCGGACGGGCCACGCTGCCGACTTTTTTCTGCATGTAGGCCTGGGCGATGATCAGGGCCTTGGCCCGTTCGATCGCCTGCACCACTTTGGGGTCGCGGTCGGTCTTGTCTTTGGCCGCTTCGTTTTGCAGCAACTGGCGGTCGATCAGGGCTTCGACCAGCTTCTTGCTGGCGTCGGTCTGCTGGGCCGGCGGCACGTTGGCCAGCATCAGCTCCTCGCTCAGCTGCATTTCGGTGATCTCTTCTCCATTGACGCTGACCAGCGCTTGCCCCACTTTGGGTTTGCTGTCTTTATTGCCGCAGCCGGCCAGTCCGGCCAGCGCAACCATCAGGGCGGCGCACAGCAAACGTTTGTGTGAAGGGGGCGACATGGCCAGGGTGGAGTTGTTCAATTTGGTCCTCGATTTTTTTGTTATAAAGCTTGATTAATACACAACGACATTGCCGGGATTATTACACATATCGGCAAATCGATGCGTTTAAATGGCGCCGTTATTCCGCCCCGCATCATGCCGCCGGACTGTTCCGGAGCACCCTTGCACGGCTTCATTTTAACGCGTTAGCGATGACAGCGAAACAACTTTGCTGCACTGCGGCAGAGGCTTAAGCCTCCCCTAATCCGCCCCTGCAACAAACTCAGTGCGCGTTCTCGCGGCTGAACACCACTTTCACCGTTTTGACGATGATCCACAGGTCGAGCCAGAGCGACCAGCTGCGCAGGTAGTCGAGATCGTACTGGATCCGCGCCTCCATCTTGTCCAGCGTTTCGGTCTCGCCGCGCATGCCGTTCACCTGGGCCCAGCCGGTGATGCCGGGCTTGACCTTGTGGCGCAGCATGTAGCCCTTGATCAGTTTGCGGTACTGCTCATTGTGCGCCACCGCGTGCGGGCGCGGCCCGACGATGCTCATGCGCCCCTGCAAGACATTAAAGAACTGGGGCAACTCGTCGAGCGAACTCTTGCGCAAGAAGGCGCCGACCCGGGTGATGCGCTGGTCGCCCTTGCGCGCCTGCACCACGGTGTCGCCATTCTCGGTCACCGTCATCGAGCGGAACTTGTAGACGATGATTTCTTCGCCGTACAGGCCGTAGCGGCGCTGGCGGAAGATCACCGGTCCGGGCGAGGTGAATTTGACGGCGGCGGCGATCACCAGCATGATCGGCAGCAACATCAACTGGATGACCAGGCCGAGCACGATATCGCTGCTGCGCTTGATCATGCTGTTCAAGCCCATGAACGGGGTTTCGCAGATGGCGATCACGGGCATGCCGCCGACGTTGTCGAAGCGCGCCTGCATCAGGTCGAAGATATAGATATCGGGCAGGAAGTAGACCGAGGCCGTGGTGTCCTGCAGCTCGTCGAGCAGCTTGCGGATGCGCGGCTGGGCCGAAATCGGCTGGCTGATAAAGATCATCTTGATGTTATGTTCGCGCACATAGGCGGCGATATCGGCCATCTTGCCCAGCATCGGATGACCGAGGTTGGCCGGATGGCGGTCTTCGGTGCGGTCGTCGAAAAAGCCGTACACGCGCATGAACAGGTTCTTGTGGCGCTCGCAGATGCCGGCGAACTTGATGCCGACGTCGTTGGCGCCGATCACCACCACCGAGCGCATCTCGGTATTGTTGCCGGGACCGACGGAGACGCGCCGCACCGCCAGGTGGCTGACCAGCATCACCAGCGGGGTGGCGACGAACCAGGCCAGCACCACTTGCTTGTCGTAATAACCCGACAAGCCGCTGGCCGAACCGAGAAACAGCAGCACGCACACGGTCAGCACCCAGCCGAACACGGTGTCGCGCACATAGGCGACCATGCGCCCGCTGCGCCAGGTGCGGTAAGGGTCGACGTGCTGGTAGACGGCCGAGGACACGAAGAACGCGAGAATCATCAATACCAGCGAATACCCCGTGAACGGTTCATGGAAGTACATCGACGATACATACAGGGTCCCCATGATGATCAGGGGATCGAGCACGCGCTGGAAAAACGAAATTAAGGGGATGTCATTGACCGTCATGGGCACCTTTAGAACTGCGCATTGGCGTTCACCGAAACTGTGTTCGCCTTGAAACTTCCATTACCGAGGAACTGCGCGCCGCTGCGCTCCTGGTGGATGAAAGAGGTAGAAAATTGCACTGTTTGCAGGGGCGACCAGCTCGCGCCCACGCTCGCCTGGCGCAGTGTGTCGCTCAGGTCTTCCGGCGAATTATCGAGCAGCCGTCCTTCGTAGGAGCGCTGCTCCAGGCTCATGTTGGCGTCCACGCGCACCTTGGCGCTGGCGTCCCAACTGGCGCCGGCGCTGGCGCCGCGGTTCAGGCTGAACGTATAGAAATAGTTCTCGATGGCGGAAAACTCGCGCCAGACGGCGCTATTGAGGCGCAGTTTCTGGCGCGGATTGAAGCTGGCCGTGACCCTCCCGTTAAAACCGCTGACGTCGCGCGGGCCGGACTGGGCATTCTTGCGCCTGGCGTAGCCGGCCAGCGTCTGCACCGTGGTGGTCGGGGTGGCGCGCCAGACGATGCGCGCCTTCAGTTCATCCTGCTCGTAATCGTCGTCGCGCAGCACGCCGCCCAGGATGCGCTCGTTCAAATACTTGCCGGAGAGGCGGCGCACGACCAGGCCGGCCGTGCTGCCGCTGCGCGGCAGATAGTCGACGCCCGCTTCGAGCGCGTCTTCGGTGCGGTCGTTGTAGCGCTGCGCGCTCAGCTCATAGGTATACTTGTCGCGCGAGGCGGCCCCGCGCACGCGCCAGCTCGGGTGCATGCGCCAGGCGGCGTCGCCAAACTGGCGCCGCTGCACCCGCAAGTTGCGCTCGCGGCTCTGGAAATCGGTGTACGGCGCCAGGGTCTGGGCATAGGTTGCGCCCAGGCTGCCCTCGAGATGGTTGGCCAGCTGCCAGTTCCAGGTGCCCTGGAAATCCTTGCCGTCGTAGTCGAGTTGCTTGAAATGCGAAAAAGCCACCTTCGACAGCTTGCCCTGGGCCTGGATGCGCTGGCGGCTGTAGGTTTTATCGAACAAGACCCCGACCACGCTCTGGCGCGAGGAATCGCTGCGCTGGCTGTCGTAACCGGGCGCCTCGTCGCTTAAACGGAACAGGTTGTCGTCGTAAGAATAGCCGAGGCCGCCGTAGACGTGCAGCGCATCGGACGGCCCGGCCCAGGCCGGGCTGGCGGCGACGGCGCCCACGGCGAGGGCCAGCGCCAGGGCGCGCGACGCAGCGCGCGGGGCGACGCGCGGACGGTGCTGAGAGGATGGCAAGGGTGAAGGCATTTGTTAGTCTTTGTTCAAGGCATGTCGAATTGGCGAGATATTACCAGTATGTCCAATTTCCTGTTCGCACAATCCACACCCCGAGAAGGCCGTTGGTGACGGCGTGCGCGAGGATGGAAGACCACAGGCTGCGTTGTTTCATGTACAACAGGGAATAGGCGGCGCCGGCGACCATCCCGGCCAGCCAAAGGTTATGCTCAAATCCAAACAGCACGACCCCGATCACAAAACTTTTGAGGCTTATTTGCGCTGGATCAAGCAATTGAAAGTGATCCGAATCGATCCAGCGCATCAGGAAGGAACGCCAGAACAGTTCTTCCATGAGCGGGACCACCAGGGCGGCGCCGGCGATGCGCACGGCCACCATCAGCCAGTCGAGCTGGCCGCCGGTGGTGGGATTGAAGCCGTCGGGGGCGCCGATGACCATCCAGCTGGCGTTCAGGCTGACCCACAGCACCAGCACCAGCACGCCGGCGGCAATGGCGATGGCGAGCGCCAGCGGGCCCGCATCCCAGCGGTGCAATTCGGTGTAATCGCGCCAGAACCAGGCCAGGGTGGCCAGGACGGCGCCGATCTTGAGCGCGTACATCCAGCGCAGCGCCTGGAGGTCCACGCCCAGCCGGGCCAGCACATCGACCGCGATGATGAAGGAGATATAAACCAGGAAAGGCAGGATGCGGGACCATGCCGCGCGGCTGAACATCGGAACGTTGGCAGCGGCAAGCGCCGTCAGGTCGTGTTGTTCATTGCGTTCGGACATGGTTCTTCATCTGCCAGGCATGTGTGCCTGCTCCTGTTTATGCGTTGGTGATCATCCCTTTGAACGGGCTTCGATCAGTTCCCATTTTTCCAGCGCATCGCTCAGAAGCTGATCGATGTCGGCAAAGCGCGTATTGAGGCGCTTGGCGTCGGCTGGGTTGGTCCTGTAAAAGTCCGGTGCATTGAGTTGCTGCGTGATGGCCGATTGCTCGTCCTCCAGGCTGGCTATCAATAATGGCAGCTCTTCGAGCTCGCGCTGTTCCTTGTTACTTAATTTTACCTTTTTGGCAACGGGAATGCCAGGAATTGTTGCAGTAACTTTAACAGGGGCCTTGGCCGCCGCGGCCGGGCTCTGGGATTTCACGCGTTCCCAGTCGGTATAGCCGCCGACGAACTCGCGCCACATGCCCTCGCCTTCGGCGACGACCACCTGGGTGACGACATTGTCGAGGAAGGTACGATCGTGACTGACCAGGAACACGGTGCCGGTGTAGTCTTCCAACAACTCTTCGAGCAATTCGAGGGTGTCGATGTCCAGATCGTTGGTCGGCTCATCGAGCACCAGGCAGTTGGCCGGCTTGGCAAACAGGCGCGCCAGCAGCAGGCGGTTGCGCTCGCCGCCGGAGAGCGACTTGACCGGCGAACGGGCGCGTTCCGGCGCGAACAGGAAGTCGTTCAGGTAGGTCATGACGTGCTTGCGCGCGCCGTTGACCTCGACCCAGTCGCTGCCCGGGGCGATGGTTTCCATCAGGTTCGCTTCCTCGTTGAGCTGGGCGCGCATCTGGTCGAAATACGCGACCTGCAGCTTGGTGCCGAGGCGTACCGAGCCGCTGTCGGCCTGTTCTTCGCCGAGGATCATTTTCAGCAAGGTGGTCTTGCCGGCGCCGTTGGCGCCGATCAGGCCGACCTTGTCGCCGCGCATGATGGTGCCGCTGAAGTCCTTGACGATGACTTTGTCGCCGTAGGACTTGTTGACGTTTTCCAGGTCCGCCACGATCTTGCCCGAGCGTTCGCCCGAGGACACTTCGAGCTTGACCTGGCCTTGCTGGTCGCGGCGGGCGGCGCGCAAGAGACGCAACGCTTCCAGGCGGCGCACGCGGCCTTCGTCGCGCACGCGGCGCGCCTTGACGCCCTTGCGGATCCAGACTTCTTCCTGGGCCAGGAATTTATCGAACTTGGCCGCTTCGACTTCTTCGACTTCCAGCTGTTCGGCCTTGCGCGTCTGGTAGGCGGTGAAATTGCCCGGGTAAGAGAGCAGCTTGCCGCGGTCGAGTTCGATGATGCGGGTGGCGACGTTGTCGAGGAAACTGCGATCGTGGGTGATGAACAGGACCGAGCCCTTGAAGTCGCGCAGCAGGCTTTCCAGCCACAGGATGGAGCGGAAGTCGAGGTGATTGGTCGGCTCGTCGAGCAGCAGCACGTCGGGCGCGGAAACC
This sequence comes from Massilia genomosp. 1, assembly GCF_011682185.1. Taxonomy (NCBI): domain Bacteria; kingdom Pseudomonadati; phylum Pseudomonadota; class Betaproteobacteria; order Burkholderiales; family Oxalobacteraceae; genus Massilia; species Massilia genomosp. 1. The sequence goes on along the minus strand of NZ_WHJF01000009.1, from coordinate 56,277 downwards.
AGCGCCACGGCCAGGGCGACGCGCTTTTGCATCCCGCCCGACAAGGTGCCCATGAGCGACTCGCCTGCCAGGCTGAGGCGGTCGAGGGTGGTGTCGACCTTGTTTTGCATGCTCCAGCCATCGGTCGCATCGAGCTGCACTTGCAGTTCGTGCATGCGTTCCATCAGCGCATCATCGTCGCCCTGGCCGAACTGGCCGGTCAATTCTTCGTATTCGGCCAGCATGGCGGCCTGGCCGCCCATGCCGGCGGCGACGGCGTCGAACACCGACATGGCGGGATCGAAGGTCGGCTCCTGCTCGACATAGGCGATTTTGATGCCTTGTTGCATGACCAACAGGCCATCATCGAGCTTGAACTTGCCCGAGATGGTTTTCAGCAGCGAGGACTTGCCGGTGCCGTTACGCCCGATCAAGCCGACGCGCTCGGTGGTTTCAAGGGAAAATTCCGCGTGATCGAGCAACGCGACGTGGCCGAACGCAAGTTGCGCCGACGAGAGAGAAATGACAGCCATAGAGGATAAGTGCGCAGGCAGGAAAACCGGCCGGATGAATGAATGAAGCACGCATTGTACCGACTTGGGACAGCGATCACCCAATTTGCGCCATTTAGGGCACAAACCTCGGCTATAATTGCGGTCGATTCACGACACCGGGCCGGCCAAGGCGGGCGCCGATCGCCGAATCACAGCGTCCTCTCCGTAGCACAATGGATAGTGCACATGCCTCCTAAGCGTGGGATACAAGTTCGATTCTTGTCGGAGGGACCATTTTTCAGCCCGTCCATTCCCGCCTGGCTTTTTCAGCCCGCCTTAAACACACTTGAATGCAATCTCGGCCGATGAGGTGCGCGCGAACGGAATGGCGTTCTTGCCCTCGCCGCTGATCAGTTCGAGCGTTTTGCCGTTTTTGGCGCAGAAAGCCACACCCTCCTGTATCAGGTCGGCCTTGACCGTGGCGCCCGAAACGAACATGCCGCCGCCACTTGTTTTGGCAATCATATAGGTATCCTTGCCGGTTTGAACCGGACCGGAGGAGGCGCAACCGCCCAGGAAGGCAGCCGTTACGATGAAAATCAGGGATGTGCGCATGACGTCTTTCGAAAGAACATCGATGGCCTCGCGGCCAAGCGATTGGATGTAGGGCGCTGGAAACTGCGGGCAAGCACACCCACACCCCCAACAATATTTCATTTAGGAAATATGTATTATATCTTAAGATAGCCGCTGGTGGCAGACGCGCTGGCTCGCTTGAAACCATGCAAGCCGGGCCCAGGCAAGCCATGCAATCAAGTTTCGACGCCGTTCGAACAACACGCTGCGCGAACGTAGCGCTAAGCACCTGTCCACGTAGCCGCTCCGGCAGTACGCCGGCTTGTCAGGTGCCGGGCCCAGGCCGTTCCCCCTCAACCAGGCGCGCGTAAAGGGACAAAGCGCTTCCACAGCTTGCGCAACTTGGCGCCACCCTGCCCGCCGCGCCCGGCCAGGTAGCCACGTACAAATGCGCTGCCGTCCCTGAGACTGGCATCGACCTCGCTCAACTGCGCCAGCAAGCCGCCGGCCACGCTGGCATCGTTCATCAAGCCCAGTTCATCCTGCAAGCTGGCCAGCGCCCTGAGGTACGGGCGCACGGTGTTGCGCGGATAGAGCGAAGCGAAAAATTCGGCGGCGTAGCGGGTTTTCTTGGCGGCGATACGGACCCGGTGGCGCGCCTCGGGATCGGCATGCTTCAGTTTGCGGCCGCGCTTGAGCAGGCGTTGCTGGTCCTTTTCGAGGATAGCTTTGGCAAAGTCGGCGATGCGCATCTTGAGTCGCACCCGGTCCGCCGGCAACTGCATGGCGCGCCAGCCGCGCTCGTCCAGCCAGCGCTCCAGGTGGCCGATCAGGTCTTGATAGCGTTCGGACGCGACCGCTTCGGCAGCGACGGCATGCAGCGCGTTGGCCCTGTCGGCGGCGGCCAGTTGCACCGGCACCAGCGGCGCCAGCGCATCGACGCTGCCGCGAATCGCCGGCAAGGTCGAGCCGGCCAACACGTCCCAGTCGCGCGCCGGTCCCAGTTGCGCCACCAGCCAGTCGAGCTCCTGGCGCAGCGCCATCGGCAGGCTGAGCACGTCATCGAACATGCCGAGCGCCGAGCGCAGGCGGCGCAGGCCGACCCGCATCTGGTGCAGGCTCTCGATATCGTGGTATTTGATGACCCCGGCTTCATTGGCTTCGATCTGGTCGAGGCAGTTGCGCATGATGGCCTGGAAGGCTTTCTCGACATTCATGCGCGGCGACAGCGTGAGCGCATGCGCCTTGACCGCCTTGGGCGTGGTGGGAAATCTGACTGCGGTATCCATATGGGACGTTCCTCCTTCAGGACATTGTGCGCGCAAACGCCATGCGATGCCATTTCGTTACCGCAGCAAAAAACTATTCAGGACGGCTGCTTGCGCGGCGACACAATATTGTGCAACGCCGCCGCCGGCTTGGCGGGCGCGGCCGGCTTGCCGCTGTCGGGGCGTGGCATCCGTTCGATCAGTACATGGCGCGAGGCGCCGACCGTGGACACGCCCAGTTCCTCGAAAGCCTCCATCGCGGCCAGCAAAATGGCCTGCTGGATATCCATGTAGCGACCGTAGGAAGGATCGAGCACATGGAACACCACATCGAACTCGAGCGCTTCCTGGGTCACGCTTTTCAGGTGGACGCGGTCGTAGCGCACGCCTTCCTGGCGTTCGATAATGGCGCGCAGCACGCCCGGCACCTGGGCCGCCTGGGCCCGGGTGGTCGAGGGATTGGCGCGCAGCGAAAACTGTACGCGCCGGGTCGACATGCGCTTAAAGTTGCGCAAGGTGTTTTTCAGCAGCTCGGCGTTGGCGATCACGATCTGCTCGCCGCTGTCGGAGCGGATGCGGGTCGTCTTCAGGCCCACGTGTTCGACATTGCCGGAGAACCCGGCCACGCTGATCGCATCGCCCACTTCGAAGGGCTTGTCGACGGCGATCGACAGCGAGGCGAACAGGTCGCCCAGCACATTTTGCACCGCCAGCGCGACGGCAATGCCGCCGATGCCCAGGCTGGCCACCAGGGTCGACACATCGATGCCCACATTCGACAGCACCGCCAGTAAAAACACCACCCACAGCACGGTTTTCAGCACCCACACCATGAGCGTATTGGCCACGGTGGCGGGCGCGTCCGGCGCGCTGGCGCGGCTGCGGAAATAGCGCTGCGCGCCGACGCTGAGCGCGCGGTCCAGATACAGCGCCAACTGGGCGCCAAGGGCGATGAACCACAAGTGGCGCACGCGCCCGTCCCACGGCGCGCCGAGGTCGAGCACGGTCAGCCCCAGCAACAGGGCGGTGACCATCAGCGCCAGCTTGCTGGTGCGCGCCAGGGTCGCCTTGAGCAATTCGGCGGCGGGCCGGTCGGCCCTTCCCTGCTCGCTCAGCCTGGCCAGGTGGCGGCGGAACAGGACCACGGCCCCGTGCAGGATGACATAGCTGCCCACGGCCACGGCTGCCGCCAGCAGCCAGTTGGTGGGGTCGATCCCGGCCAGCGGGGAGGTAAAGGTGCGCATATCCAAATCTGGTCTCCTTCGAATGCGATGGTCGGCTGTTAAGTAAGTGCGCAAGCCGCCCGAAAGCCGCAGCCTACAAGCTCAGCATGAATGTTGTCGCACATTTCGATAAAGAAACCCCCAGCAGCGGCATGCTTTGCGCTCCGGCGCAATCACGCGTGCTCGCACTCCCCCACCCTGATTTTCCCACGGAACAGGCGGTACGCTGGCATCATGCGGCCAGAACAGCGATGACTGCGGACGGTCAGGCGCGCGCCGCGCCACCAGGCTCAGGCCGGAACGATCGCCGTCACCTCGATTTCCACGCGCGCCCGGTCCTCGATCAAGCCGGCCACCTGCACCGCCGTCATGGCCGGAAAATGCCTGCCGATCACCTCGCGATACGCCGCCCCGACTTCCTTGTGCGCACCCAGATATTCATGCTTGTCGAGCACATACCACGTCATGCGCACGATATGCTCCGGCCGCGCACCGGCCTCGGCCAGCACATCGGCCACATTCTGCAGCGCTTGCCTGACCTGTCCGGCGAAGTCATCCGTGTGAAACACGCCCTGCCCGTCCCAGCCGATCATGCCGCTCACGCACACCGTGCGTCCGCTGGCCGCCACCCCGTTCGAATAGCCGCGCGCGCGCGCCCAGCCCGGCGGTTGTAGAAATTTCATGCTATGCCTTCCCTTCCAGCGCCGGCGCCGCGTCGCGCAGCAGCTCGCGCGCAATGATCAACTGCTGCACTTCGGTGGCGCCCTCGTAAATGCGCAACGCCCGGATTTCGCGGTACAGCCGCTCCACCGGATGTTCGCTGACCACGCCCATCGCGCCGAACATCTGCAGCGCCGCGTCGATGACTTTCTGCGCCGTTTCAGTGGCCGTCATCTTGGCCATCGCTGCCTCTTTGGTAACCTTGCGGCCCTGGTCGCGCTGCCACGCCGCCCGGTATGTCAGCAGCGCCGCCGCGTCGATCCCGGTCGCCATCTCGGCCAGCTTGGCCTGCGTGAGCTGGAAGTCGGCCAGCGTTTGCCCGAACATCCTGCGCGTGCTGGCATGCGCGATCGCCTCGTCGAACGCGCGCCGCGCAAAGCCCAGCGCCGCCGCCGCGACCGAGGTGCGGAACACATCGAGCGTCGCCATCGCCACCTTGAAGCCCTGCCCCGCTTCGCCAAGGCGCTGCGAGCCTGGTACGCGGCAGCCATCGAAGCGCAAGCGCGCCAGCGGATGCGGGGCGATCACCTCGATCCGTTCGGCCACCGACAAGCCCGGCGTATCGGCATCGACGATAAACGCGCTGATGCCGCGCGCGCCGGGCGCCTCGCCGGTGCGCGCAAACACCACGTAAAAGTCGGCGATGCCGCCGTTCGAGATCCAGGTCTTCTCGCCAGTCAAGACATACCCGTCGCCGTCCGGCACGGCCGCGCACTGCAGCGCCGCCACGTCCGAACCGGCCTGCGGCTCGGACAACGCGAAAGCCGCAATCGCCTCGCCCCGGGCCACGCGCGGCAGGTAGCGCTCCTTGTTGGCGGCGCTGCCGAACAGCGAAATCGCGCCCGATCCCAGGCCCTGCATGGCGAACGCAAAGTCGGCCAGGCCATCGTGGCGGGCCAGCGTTTCGCGGATCAGGCAAATGGCGCGCGTGTCGATCGCGCCCACCGCATGATCGAGCCAGCCGCCGTCGCCCAACTGGCGCACCAGCGTGCGGCAGGCGCCGTCGACATCGCGTCCGTGGGTGGCATTGATGTTGGCGCCGGCCCAGGCATCGAGCGCCTGCTCCAGCGCGCCGTGCGCGGGTTCGAAAAACGGCCAGTCCAGGTAGGTTTTGTCAGCCATCTCAATCTCCCTCGAACACAGGCCGCTGTTTGGCCACGAAAGCGTGATAGGCGCGATGAAAGTCGTTGGTCGCCATGCAGATGGCCTGGGCCTGCGCTTCCGCCTCGATGGCTTCGTCCACGCCCATGTTCCACTCCTGTTGCAGCATTTTCTTGGTCATGCCATGCGCGAAGGTCGGCCCGGTAGCGAGCGATGCGGCCAGCGCCTGCGCGTCGGCCAGCAGCGTTGCGGGCTCGCTGACGCTGTTGAAAAAGCCCCAGCGTTCGGCCTCGATGCCCGACATCGAGCGCCCCGTGTACAGCAGTTCGGCGGCGCGGCCCTGCCCGATCACGCGCGGCAGCAGCGCGCAGGCGCCCATGTCGCAGCCGGCCAGGCCGACCCGTGTGAACAAGAACGCCGTCTTGCTGCGCGCAGTCCCCAGCCGCAGGTCCGACGACAGCGCCAGGATCGCGCCGGCGCCGGCGCAGATGCCATCGACCGCGCTGATCACCGGCTGCGGGCAGGCGCGCATCGCCTTGACCAGGTCGCCCGTCATGCGCGTGAACGCCAGCAGGCCGGGCATGTCGAGCTGCGTCAACGGCCCGATGATGTCATGCACATCGCCGCCCGAACAAAAATTCTCGCCCGCCCCGGTGATGACCACCGCCTTCACATCGTCGGCATGCGCCAGTGCGCGAAACAGGTCGCGCAGCTCGGCGTAGGAGTCGAAGGTGAGCGGATTTTTGCGCTCCGGGCGGTTCAGGGTCAGGGTCGCCACCGCGCCCTCGACCTCGAAACGGAAATGACTGGCCTGGTACGACGCCAGCGCGCTGCGGTTGCCGGGCAGTTGCTGTGCCTGGCCTGGGAGGTAACGCATGGTATTCCTTATTGAAGATGCTGTTTCATTTGCGAGAGCAGCGCGATGAGCCGCCCTTTATCGTCGGGCGATATATCCTTGAGCAGGTCGGCGATCCACTCCTCATGCACCACCGCCATCCTGGCGAAGGCGATATGCCCTTCGCGCGTGAGTTTGACGCTGTAGGCGCGCCGGTCTTTCGGGTCGGGCACGCGCACTACCAGCGCTTCCTGTTCCAGCTGGTCGGTGATGCCGGTGATGTTCCCGCCGGTGACCATCATGCGCTTGGACAGCTCGCCCATGCGCAGCCCGTCCGGATGGCGCTCGAGCTGCGCCATCAAGTCGAAGCGCGGCAGGGTGATGTCGAAGGTCGTGCGCAGGCGGCTGCGGATTTCGTTCTCGATGCGCACCGTGCATGAGAGCATGCGCAGCCACAGCTTGAGCGACTGGTGATGGTCTTGCGTCAGGCGGCTGGCCAGGTCCAGCCTTGCACCGTCGTCGTGGGTAATCTCGTCCATCAGCCCTCCAACAGCTTGGCCGCGACCTGCTGCGGGCTCAGGCCGGCGCCTGCGGCGACCAGCTGGCGTTCGCGTTCCAGGTTGCGTTCCAGCTGCTGCTTGGCCGGCCGGTACGGCTTGGGCCACGCGATCGCCGAAAAACCGATTCTCGCCGTCTCGCTCAATGTCCACGCCGGGTTGGCCAGGTGCGGCCGCCCCACCGCGCACAAGTCGGCGCGGCCGGCGGCGATGATGCTGTTGGCGTGATCGGCCTCGAAAATCGAGCCGACCGCCATCGTCGGGATCTTCGCTTCATTGCGCACGCGGTCCGCAAACGGGGTCTGGAACATGCGACCGTACACCGGCTTTTCGCGCTTGCTCACCTGCCCCGACGAGCAGTCGATCATGTCGGCGCCGGCTTCCTTGAACAGGCGCGCGATCAACACCGCGTCAATGGGCGTGATGCCGCCTTCGACCCAGTCGTGCGCCGAGATGCGCACGCTGATCGGTTTGTCCACCGGCCAGGCGGCGCGCACCGCCCGGAACACCCGCAGCGGATAGCGGCAGCGGTTTTCCAGCGTGCCGCCGAAGTCGTCGTCACGCCGGTTGGTCAGCGGGGAAATGAACGACGACAGCAGGTAGCCGTGCGCGCAGTGCAGCTCGAGCCAATCGAAACCCGCGTCGGCTGCCGCCCGCGTGGCGCGCACAAAATCGGCTTCGATGCGGTCCATGTCGGCCATCGTGGCGGCGCGCGCGGTCTGCGAGACGCCCTCCAGATACTGTTCATCGGACGCCGCCACCAGCGGCCAGTTGCCGTTCTCGAGCGGCTGGTCGATCCCGTCCCACATGGCGCGGGTCGATCCTTTCGGGCCCGCGTGGCCCAGTTGCAGCGCGATTTTGGCGTCCGAACCGGCATGCACGAAGTCGACGATGCGCTTCCACGCCGCCGTGTGCTCCGGGGCGTACATGCCGGGGCAGTTCGGGGTAATGCGCGCATCGGCCGACACGCACGTCATCTCGGCAAACACCAGCGCCGCGCCACCCAGGGCGCGCGCGCCCAGATGCACCAGGTGATAGTCGCCGGCCACGCCGTCAATCGCCGAATACTGCGCCATGGGCGAGACCACGATGCGGTTCTTCAGCGTCACGCCGCGCAGCTTGAAGGGGGTGAGCATCGGCGGCACGCGCGCGCAAAGCGGGGCCTCGACGCCCGCCTGCTCGCAGGCACGGCGCGCGATCCAGGCTTCGAAACCGGCGATGTACTCCGGGTCGCGCAAGCGCAGGTTTTCGTGCGACAGGCGCTGGCTGCGCGTGAGCATCGAATACGCGAACTGCGGCGCCTCCATGGCGGTGTAGCGCTCCACGTTCTCGAACCATTCCATCGAATTGCGCGCCGCGCTTTGCAGCTTGAGCACTTCGACCGCGCGCACTTCCTGGTAGGCCGCCAGCGCCTGCGCCGCATCGGCGTGCGCGCCGAAACAGCGCGCCAGCTCGATCGCGTCTTCCAGCGCCAGCTTGGTGCCGGAACCGATCGAGTAGTGCGCCGAGTGGGCGGCGTCGCCCATCAGCACAACGGGTACAGCCCCATTCCAATGCACCCACTGCGCGCACACCACGCGCGGAAAAGTGATCCACATGGCCGAACCACGCAGGTGCGGCGAATTGGACATCAGCGCATGCCCGTCCAGCTGGTCGGCGAACAGGCGCTCGCAGTAGGCAATGCTCTCTTCCTGCGTCATCTGGTCAAGGCCGGCGCGGCGCCACACCTCTTGCGGCGTTTCGATAATGAAGGTCGAGGTATCGCCATCGTACTGATAGATATGCGCCTGGAACCAGCCGTGCTCCGTCTCCTTGAAAGCGAAGGTGAACGCATCGAACTTCTTGCGCGTGCCGAGCCACACGAAGCGGCAGCGGCGCGCCTCGATCTCTGGTTGATAGGTGGCGGCGTAGCGCTTGCGGGTACGGCTGTTCAAGCCGTCCGAGGCGATCACCAGGTCGGCGCCATATTGGGCGGCCAGCGCCTGGTCGTCATCGACGTCGCTCTCGAACACCAGGCGCACGCCCAGCTCCTCGCAGCGCTGCTGCAGGATGTTGAGCAGGCGCTTGCGCCCGATCCCGCAAAAGCCATGCCCGCCCGAAGTGATTTTTTCGCCCTTGAAGAAGATGTCGATATCGTCCCAGTGATTGAACGACTGAAGGATCGCGCGCGCGGTCAGTTCATCGGCGTTCACCAGGTTGCCCAGGGTCTGGTCCGAAAACACCACGCCCCAGCCGAAGGTATCGTACGGGCGGTTGCGTTCGACCACGGTGATCTGGTGCGAGGGGTCCTGCTTTTTCATGAGCAGGCTGAAATACAGTCCGGCGGGGCCGCCGCCGATACATACAATATTCATGGGCTTGGTCTTGTGTTTAGATAGCGAGCCAGGCGAGGCGCCAGGCGAGGCGCTAGGCGAGGCGCAGCTTGAAGCGCTGCAGCTTGCCGGTTTCGGTACGCGGCAGTTTGTCGATGAACCTGAGCGAACGGGGATACTTATATGGCGCGATCTGCAGCTTGACGAAGTCCTGCAACTGCGCGGCCAGCTCCTCGCTCGGATCGAAGCCGGGTTTGAGCACCACATGCGCCTCCACCACCTGCCCGCGTTCCTCGCACGGGCGCCCGACCACGCCGCATTCGGCCACCGCCTCGTGGCGCAGCAGGGCCTCTTCGACTTCGGCGCCGGCGATGTTGTAGCCGGCCGAGATGATCATGTCGTCGGTGCGCGAGCGGTAGTAAAAATAGCCGTCGGCGTCCATCTCGTAGGCGTCGCCGGTGAGGTTCCAGCCATCGATCACATAATCGTTCTGGCGTTCGTCGGCCAGGTAGCGGCAGCCGGTCGGGCCTTTTACCGCCAGCCGGCCGATCACGCCCGGCCCCACCTGGCGGCCGCCCGCATCGAGAATGCAGGCCTGGTAGCCCGGCACCGGTTTACCGGTCGCACCTGGCCGGATCGCGTCGCCCGCGGCCGAAATGAAGATGTGCAGCAGTTCGGTCGCGCCGATGCCGTCGATCATGCGCAGCCCGGTCGCCGCCTGCCACGAGTCGCGCGTGGCCAGCGGCAGCGCTTCGCCGGCCGACACGGTGCGGGTCAGGCTCGTCAAATCGTAATTGGCGGCCAGCGGCGCCATCTGGCGATAAAAGGTCGGCGCGGTAAAGCACACCGTGGCGCGGTATTTGTCGATGGCGGCCAGCAGCGTGTCGGGCGTGAGCTTTTCGAGCAGCACGCCGGCCGCGCCAAAGCGCATCGGGAACAGCAGCAGCCCGCCCAGGCCGAAGGTGAACGCCAGCGGTGGCGTGCCGATGAAAACATCGTCCTGGCGCGCTTGCAAGACATGACGCGGGAAGCAGTCGCAAATGGCCAGCACGTCGCGGTGGAAATGCATCGTGCCCTTCGGGACGCCGGTCGTGCCCGAGGTAAAACTGATCAGGCATACATCGTCGGCGGCGCTGGCATGCGCGGCGAACGGCACCGGGTGGCGCGCCATCATGGCCTCGATGGAGGCCGGGTTACCGGGATCGTTGAACGTCACCACATGGCGCGGCAAGGCGGAAACGGCGTCGATCTCGCCGCGCAAGGTGGCGGCGCACAGCACCGCGTCCACATTGGCCTTGTCGACGATGGCGCTCAGTTCGCGCGCGCGCAGCAGCGGCATGGTGGGCACGGCGATCAGGCCGGCTTTTAACACCGCCAGCAGGCAGGCCGCCATCATCGGGTTGTTCGCGCCGCGCAGCAGCACACGGTTGCCGGTGACCAGTCCCAGGTCGGCGCGCAGCACGTAGGCGATGCGGTCGACCCGGCGCTGCAGTTGCGCGTAGGTCCAGCTTTCGTGCTGGCCGACGATGGCGATGCGCTCGCCCGCCCCGCGCGCCACCGCCGCGTCGAGCAGTTCGGCGGCGCAGTTCAGGCGTTGCGGGTACTGGAGTTCGGGCAGGTCGAACAGGAAGGCGGGCCACTGGCCCGGCGGCGGCAGGTGTTCGCGCGCAAAGCCGTCCTGGTAGGCCGAAGCGCTCAATGCCGATGCCGTCGAATGTGTCATGGTCGTCCCGGGAAAGTGTCAGTCGTTCGCCGAGAGGTACTTTAGACCTAAACTATCGCAACATCAAGCGCTTTCGCGCAGCGCCGTCAGGAAGATGCGCCGCTCCGTTTCAGCGCTTCGCTCTGGTGCATCGCCGAGCGCACCACCTCGGCCAGCGCCAGCTTGACCTGGGCCGGATCGAGCGCGCCGGGCGGCAGCGACTTGAGGGTGTCGGCCGCGCCGTTCAGGCCCAGGGTGAGGCAGCCGGCGCGCAGGCGTTCGATGCGCACGCGGGCCGCGCCATCGTCGCCGCGTTCGAGCAGGTCGGCGATGTCGGCGCCGGCCGCGGCCACCTGCGATTGCAGCCCGCCCAGGTAGACCATCAGGCGCTCGGCCCCGATCCCCAGGCGCAGCAGGGTCGCCTGCACTTTTTCGGCGCGCGGCGCCACCGCGATCGGATCGCGCCCGGTCAGGCCGGCCATGTGCTCGCGCACCTGCTCGCCCTGGAACGGCTTGACGATATAGCCCGACGCGCCAAGGCCGCTGGCCTGGTCGACCGTATCGCGGTCGGTGGCCGAGGAAACCAGCACGAACGGCATCGTGCCCAGGGCGCCGTCGGCGCGCACGCGCTGCAGCAGATCCATGCCGGACAGGCGCGGCATGCGCAGGTCGCAAAAACAGATCGCCGGGCGCAAGCCCTGTTCCAGCTGGTCCCAGGCGTCGGCGCCGTCTTCCGCTTCGAGGATTTCGTATTTACCGCAGGCGTCGATCAGGTGCATCAGCACCATGCGCGATACGATGTCGTCATCCACCACCAGAACCTTCATTTGGCCACCTCCCGTACGCAGCAACGCCACAAAACCTCCCCGATCACGTTCAGGCGAATATTACAGCATATGCATGACGGGTCGGCGCTTGACCGGCTACAAGTTGTCGTAGGCGGACAGCAGTTCGCGCAGGCGCGGCATGGCCGCCGCGATCGCGTCCCAGCGGCGCGCGTCGGCCGCTTCTTCCATTTCGCCCGACAACTGGTGCAGTTCGGCCGCTTCCAGGTAGGACGAGCTGCCCTTGAAACCGTGCAGCAGGCGTCCCGCCGTGTCGGCGTCGTGCCGGGCGATGGCTTGTTCCAGCTCGGCGCGGCGGCCCGGCAGGTCGCTGGCAAAGGCGGCCCGCATGCGCGCTTTCAGGTCGCTGGCGCGCCGTCCGGCGTTGTGCGCGGCCGGCCCCGCCAGCGGCGCCGGCCCCGTGTCGACCCCGAACATGGCGTCCAGCTCCGAGGTGCTCGGCGCGCGCTCCACGCGCGGCTGCGGCATCGGCGCCAGGCTGATGCCGCGCTGGAGCTGGCGCTCGATGGCGCGACTCAGGTGATGATGCAGGGCCGCTTCGTCGATCGGCTTGGTCAGGAAGTCGTCCATGCCGCACGCGAGGTAGCGGCTGCGGTCTTCCTCGCTGGCGTTGGCGGTCAGGGCCACGATCATCAGTTCCTGGTCGCGCACCGGCGCTTCGGGCGGACCGCCGGCGCGGATCAGGCGCGTGGCCGACGCGCCGTCCATCTCGGGCATGCGCCCGTCCATCAGGATCAGGTCGTAGCGGGTACGCGCGCACGCCGCCACCGCCAGCAAGCCATTGTCGGCGATATCGACCTTGTGCCCCAGGTCTTCCAGCATCATGCGGATGATGATCTGGTTGGTCGGGAAGTCTTCCGCGCACAGCACCTTCAGGCGGTGGCTGTGCGGCTCGCGCGGCACGTGCGGCACCATCGGCGGGGCCACGCCGTCGGCCAGCGGCAGCAGCACGCTGAAGGTGCTGCCCACGCCCTCAAGGCTCTCGACGCTGATCGAGCCGCCCATCAGATCGACCAGCTGGCGGCAGATCGCCAGCCCCAAGCCGGTGCCGCCGTAGCGTCGCGTGGTGGTGCTGTCGGCCTGCTCGAACTTCTGGAACAAGCGCTCGAGCGCGTCCGGGGCGATGCCGATGCCGGTGTCGCTGACCGAGAAGCGGATGACGTTCACCCCCGCCGCGCCGCCCTCGCCCGGGGCCGCCCGTTCGACCGCCAGGCGCACCGCGCCGTCGTTGGTGAACTTGAAGGCATTGCCGACCAGGTTGACCAGCACCTGGCGCAGGCGGGTCGGGTCGCCCACCACGAAGCGCGGCAGGTCCTCGGCCAGCGCCACGTTAAAGCCCACGCTCTGGGCGGCGGCCTGCTCCTCGAACAGGCTGACCACGTTCTCGACGGCGGCGGTGAGCGCGAAATCGATGTTTTCGATGGTCAGCTTGCCCGCCTCGATCTTGGAAAAATCGAGCAGGTCGTTGATGATGGTCAGCAGCGACTGGGCGTTGGCCTGCCCGCGCAGGATCTGCTCGCGCGTGCTTTCCTGCAGGTGGCCGTCGCGCAGGGCAAACCCCAGCATGCCGATCACGCCGGCCAGCGGGGTGCGCATTTCGTGGCTCATATTGGCCAAAAATTCGGACTTCTGGCGCGTGGCGTCTTCGGCCTTTTGCTTGGCCAGGCGCAGCCGTTCATCGTTTTCCTGGAGCGCGCGGTTGGCCAGCGCCAGTTCGTCCGTGTTCAGGCGCACCTGGCGTTCCTGCTCGACCAGGCGCGCCTGGGTTTCTTCCAGCTCGCGGTAGGCGCGCGCGTTATCGAGCGCCACCGCCGCGTGCGCGGCCAGCGTCTTGAGCATGTCCAGGTGTACGCGGTGATACGCATTGACCTCCACGCTCTGCACGCACAGTACGCCCATCATGCGTTCCTTGACGATCAGGGGCACGTACATCATCGCCACCGGCAGCGAGCGCGGCGTGCCGTCCACCCGCAGCGGCGGGATCGGCACGGCGCTCTGCTCGGCGTCCAGGTAGCGCATGTATTCGACCTCGAGGTTGTTGATGAACACTTCGCGCCGGTGCTTCAGGCACCACACCGCAAACTGGTGCGGATCGTCCAGCGGGCGCGTATAAAACTGGCTGCGCACGCCCTGGTCCATCGCGAACGGAAACTCGATCACGCCCGCATCCTCGCGGTAAAAGCCGATGCCGAAGATGCGCGCATCCATCAGGTGATGCACGTGGCGGTACACCGTACTCATGATGGTTTCCATGTCGAGCGTGGCGGTCAGCTCGCGCCCGATCTCCGACAGCACCGAGATGTTGCGGTGCGCCAGCTCCACGTTCTCTTTCTGGCGCTCGACTTCTTCCTTCTGGCGTTCGGCGTCGAAGCGGCGCTGCTCGGCCTCGGCGCGCTGGTTGTCGGCGTCCAGGCGCTGCGCTTCGAGCTCGCGCTTCTGGCGCTCCAGCAGGCGGTTCTGCTGCTCGACTTCGACCGTGCGCGCGCCGACCTGGGTTTCCAGCAGATCCTTCTGGCGCCGCAGTCCCGACAGGCGCGCGCGGTAGGCCCAGTAGGCGCTGCCCAGCACCAGCAGCGCCGACAGGGTGCGGAACCACCAGGTCTTCCACAGCGGCGGCAGGATCGTGATGACCATGCTGGCGCTGTCGTCGCTCCACACGCCATCCTTGTTGGCGGCGCGCACGCGGAAGGTGTAGGTGCCCGGATCGAGGTTGGTGTAGGTGGCGAAGCGGCGGCTGGCGTCGGTGTTGACCCAGTTCTGGTCGAAGCCCTCGAGCCGGTACGAAAACAGGTTGCGCTGCGGGGCGGCGTAATGCAGGGCCGAGAACTCGAGCGAAAACACCGAATCGGCCGCGCCCAGGGTGACTGCGCGGGTCGACTCGATCGGCCCCTTGAACAGGCCGGGACGCGCCAGCGCGGCCGGCTTGTTGAAGATCTGGAAACCGGTGATGACCGGGCGCGGGGCGATCAGGTTGTCGCTGATGGCCTTGGGATTGAAGGCGGTGACGCCATTGAAGCCGCCGAAGTACATGGTGCCGTCCGGCGCGCGCAGGGCCGAGCCGTCGAAGTAGGCGCCTTCGATGGTGCCGTCGCCGGCGCTGTAGTTGCGGAAGGTGCCGGTGGCCGGATCGAAGCGCGCGATGCCGGTGTTGGTGCTCACCCACAGTTTGCCCTCGTTGTCTTCCAGGATGGCGGCAATCGCATCGTCGGCCACGCCGTCGGCCACGGTGTAGCGGCGGAAGGTCACCGCGCCGGCGGCGCCCGGGCCGATCGTCATCTTGTTCAGCCCGGCTGCGGTGCCGACCCACAGCGTGCCCTTCTTGTCTTCGTGCAGATAATGCACTTCGTCGTGACTGAGGCTGGCCGGGTTGGCCGGATCGTGGCGGAAGTGGCGGAATTTGCCGCTCGCGCGATCAAGCATGTCGAGCCCATCGAAGGTGCCGATCCACAGCTGGCCGCGCCGGTCTTCGAGCAGCGGGCGCACCACGTTGTCGGCCAGGCTGGAACTGTCGGCCGCGTCGTGGCGGTAGGTGACGACGGCGCGCGTGGCCGGGTCGAGCCGGTGCAGGCCGCCGCGCGAGGCGATCCACATCATGCCGGCGCGGTCGGACAGCATGCCGCGGATATGGTTGCCGTCCGGGTCGCCCTCGGCGAACGACTGGCGCGTGAAATTGCCGCTGGCGGCATCGAAACGCGCCACCCCCGAATGGCTGCCGATCCACAGCATGCCGTCCTGGTCGTGCGCCAGCGCGCTGGCCGGGATGCCGGCCAGGCTGTTCGGATTATCGGGATCGTGGCGGTACAGGCGCGCCTGGCCGCTCTCGGGGTCGAGCCGGTTCAAGCCGCTGTTGGCGCCGATCCACAGGTCGCCCCCGGGCGCGGCGGCGATCGCGCGCACCTTGTTGTCGGACAGGGTATCGGCAATTTCGGCGTGGCGCGCAATGCGCGCAAAGCCGCCGCTGTTCAAGTCGACCCGGCTCACGCCGGCGTACCAGGTGCCGACCCAGAAGGTGCCGACGCGGTCGCGGTACATGGCCGAAATCTGGTTGTCGGCCACACTGTGCTGGTCGCCCGGCAGGTGACGGTAGTTGGCGAAACGGCGCGTGGACGGCTGCCAGCGATACAGGCCGTCGGTATGGCTGCCGACCCACAGGTTGCGGTCCTGGTCCTGGTACAGGGTGGTGATGTAGCCCGAACGCAGTCCGTCCGGCGCGCCCAGGCGCCGCCGCTGTGCGCCAGCGCTGCCGATCTTCCAGTTTTCCAGGCCGCCCAGGCTGCCGATCCAGAGGGTCTGGTCGGCGTCGACCAGCAAGGCCTGCACCATATTGTTCTTGTGGTCCAGGCCAGGGGCCGGATGGTGCTCGAAGGCGCGCGCGCCGACCGCCAGGCTGTCCACGCCGGACGAGGTGCCGACCCAGACGCGCCCGCCGGCATCGACCGCCAGCGCGTTGACCTGGTCGTCGGCCAGGCTGCCTTCCTCGCCCGCCACGTGGTGCCACACCTTGAAGCGCCCGCTCACCATGTCGAAGTGCTGCAGGCCGTCGCTGGTGCCCAGCCACAGGCCCTGGCGGCCGTCGCCGGCGATCGCGCGCACGTGCAGGTTGCCGTTGCCGCGCTTGACCGGTTCATCCGGCGCGTAATGGATGAAGGTCTGGGTGACCGGATCGAAGCGGTCAAGCCCGCCGTCGGTGCCGATCCACAGGCGCCCGCCGTGGTCCACGTGCAGCACGCGCACCCAGTTGTTGACCAGGCTGCGCGGATTGCTGACCATATTGCGCCAGGTGGTGACACGGTAGCCGTCGAAGCGCGACAGGCCGGCCTGGCTGCCGAACCACATGAAGCCGTCGGCGTCCTGGGCCACCGCCAGCACCGATTCCTGGGCCAGCCCCTGTTCCACGCTCAGGTGCTCGAAGCGCAAGGTGCGCGCGGGTGCGGCCTGGCTGCCGGCGAAAGGCAGGCAGCACAGCACCAGGAACAGCGCACACAGGGCGCGCAGGCGGCGGATCGGGTTCAGGCAAGCACTCCTTCATCGGGCATGCCGGCGCGCAGGCGGCTCAACTGGAGCCGCACCGACTCGCTCACTTCGCCCAGCACCAGGGCCACGGTGCGGGCGTCGGGCAAGCCGCGGCGCGCGCTGTCGAGCTGCGAAGCCACGTGCCACAGGCCGAGCGTCATGCAGCCGGTATGCACCGAATCGATGCGCAGGCGGGCGTCGGCGCCCTCGCCGGCGTCGAGCAGCGCAACGATGTCGACGCGCCCGGCCAGCAACTGCTCGGCGAACGCGGCCAGGTAGGCGGCCAGCCGGTCCGGCCCGATGTTCAGGCGGCGCATGGTGGTGGCCGGGTCTTCGGCCAGTTTGTCGAGCGTGATGCGGAAGATTTTCTCCAGGTGCGCGCGCGCTTCGGCCGCGTGCAGCGGTTTGAGGATGTAGCCGACCGCGCCCAGGGTCACCGCCTGCAGCACGGTGTCGCGGTCGGAAGCCGACGACACCAGCACGAACGGCACCTGGGCCAGGTGCGGGTCGCCCTTCATGCGCTCCAACAAGGCGATGCCGGACATGCGCGGCATGCGCACATCGCAAAACACGATCACCGGATGCAGGCCCGCTGCCAGCAGGTCCCAGGCGGCGGCGCCGTCTTCGGCTTCGACCAGGTCGAAAATGCCGTACACCGACAGCAGGTCCATCAGGGCAATGCGCGAGACGACGTCGTCGTCGACAATCAGTGCTTTCATGACGTTCTCCGTGGCAGTGGGCCGCATCAACGGCTCAGGAGCCAAAAAAGGCCAGCACATCGGCGCGGCGCGCGTGCGTGTCGCGCTGGCCGAGCTGGATCAGTTCACAGGTGTAGCTCGATTCGAACAGCAGGTACGAGGCCAGCGCCGAGCCGCGCGCCTCGGTCGCGCCGATCCCCGAGAGCATGGTGCGGATCGGCGCCGGCAGGCTGGCCGTGTGGCGGCTGGCGATCACGTCGAGCCGTTCGGACGGGGCGATCACCAGCAGCTCCACCGGTTTCAACGGCATCTTGCTGCGGTACTCCTCGGGCAGCAGCGACAGGGTCAGGTTGATGCGGTTCAGGCGCTCGATGTCGACCGCCAGGCTGTCGAGGAAAATCGAGGACATGGCGTGGCCGGCGATCTGCGCCAGGCTCGGATAGCGCGCCTGGCCGGGCGTGTCGCGGTTCGGCTCGGACAGGCGACCGGCGCCCACCACCAGCACCTTCGACGCCCCCAGGTGGATCGCCGGCGAAATCGGCGCGAGCTGGCGCATCGAGCCGTCGCCGCAAAACTCGCGGTGGCTGCCCAGGTACAGCGGCACGGCCGGAAAGATGAAGGGAATCGCCGACGACGCCAGCAAATGCTCGACCCCGATCTGGTCCTGCAAGGCGATGCGCTGCATGCGCACCCACGGCGCGATGTCGGCGGCGGTCTGGTAAAAGGTGATGTGGTTGCCGGCGGTGTAGGACGAGGCGGTCACCGCCAGCGCATGCAGCAGGCCGTCGGACATGGCCGCGTCCAGGCGCGGCAGGTCGAGCATGCGGTGCAACAGGCCCACCAGCGGGGTGTTGTCCAGCAGCGAGGCGGGCGGCGCGGCGCGCCATTTGCGCAGCAGCCAGCCGAACGAGAGCAGCGAGAGCCAGCGCGCGCCCGAGCGCAGCACACCCAGCGAATCGGCGCGGTAGACCTGCTCGACGCGGAAGTTTTCCCACACGTCGAGCAGCTTTTGGACGCCCTCGCCGAAATTATCGGCGCGGCAGGCCAGGGCCACGGCGTTGATCGCGCCGGCCGAGGTGCCGCAGATGATATCGAAGGGATTGCGCGCGGGACGCCAGCCGGCCTCCCACAAAATGTGCGAGATCGCCTGCAGCACCCCCACCTGGTAGGCGGCGCGCGCGCCACCGCCGGTGAGGATCAAGCCCGTTTTTGGTTCTGTTTCCATCCGCCAAGCGTATCAGGGTCTGCCCGCCTTGCGGGAGAAACTTCGGGCTTGTACACTTTTTACAATAGCTTGACTTTCACCCTCAGTCGCCCTTGGCCACGCCTTCGCGGCGCGGATCGGCCCCGCCGAACCACCACGGTTCGCCGTGGATCAGGATGCGCTGCACGCCGTGCAGGCCGGACGTCATCTCGTAGCTGCGCAGGGTATGGCCGCGCACCTTGAGTTGCTCCTGGACGGCGGGAGAAAAACGCCCGGTTTCCAGCTCGGTCGGGCCGTTGCGGCTGCCGAAGTTCGGCAGGCTGATGGCCTGCTGCACGTTCAGGCCCCAGTCCAGGGTGCCGACCAGGGTCTTGGCCACGTAGTTGATGATGGCCGGCCCGCCGGGCGAGCCGATCGCCAGCACCAGTTTGCCGCTCTGGCGGTCGAATACGACGGTGGGCGACATGGCGCTGCGCGGGCGTTTTCCGGCCTGCACCCGGTTCGCCACCGGCCCGCTCGCGTCGACCGAATCGAAGGAAAAATCGGTGAGCTGGTTATTCAGGATGAAGCCATCGACCATCTGGCGCGACCCGAAGGCGTCTTCCACCGTGGTCGTCATCGACAGGCCGGCGCCTTTGCCGTCCACCACCACGAAGTGCGAGGTCGAGGGCGTTTCGATCGCGTTGTCCAGCCCCCACGCCACGTCCATGCCCGGCGGCGTGCCGGCACTAGCGGTGCCCATCGATTTGTCGCCGATCAGCGAGGCGCGCTGGCGCAGGTAGGCTTTGTCGATCAGGCTGGGAATGCCGCGTCCCGGCAGCGGCACGAAATCGGTGTCGGCCGCGTAGCGATTGCGGTCGGCGTAGGCCAGGCGCCCGGCTTCGGTGAACACATGCACGGCCTCAGACCCGAGCACCCCGTCAACCGGCGCGTAGGCGCGCATGTCGCGGGTTTCCAGCATGCCCAGCATCTGCGCCACGGCAATGCCGCCCGACGATGGCGGCGGCATGCCGCACACCGTGTAGGCGCGGTAGTCGCTGCACACCGGCGCGCGCACCTTGGGCTGGTAGCCGGCGATATCGGCCGCCGTCAACAGGCCGGGATTGGTCGGGTGCCCCGCCACCTTGGCCGCGATGTCTTTGGCGATGCGGCCCTTGTAGAAAGCATCGGCGCCGCCGGCGGCGATCTCGCGCAAGGTGGCCGCCAGCGCCGGGTTGCGCAGATGGTGGCCGATCGGCCAGGGCTTGCCATCCTTGTCATAGAAATAGGCGGCCGCCACCGGGTCCTTGCGCAGGTGCTGATCGAACATCAGCATGCCATTCAAGCGCTGGCTGACCGGAAAACCCTTGTCGGCCATGGCAATGGCCGGCGCGAACAGCGCCTTCCAGGGCAGCTTGCCGTGCTGGCGGTGCGCCATCTCGAGCATGCGCAGCACGCCGGGGGCGCCGACCGAACGGCCGCCCACCACGCCGGCGGTGCGCGCGAGCGGCGTGCCATCCTTGTTCTGGAACAGGTGCTCGTCGGCGGCGGCGGGCGCGGTTTCGCGGCCGTCGAAGGCTTGCACGTTCTTGCCGTCGTAGTGCATCAAAAAGGCGCCGCCGCCGATGCCGGACGATTGCGGCTCGACCAGGGTGAGCATCAACTGGGTGGCAATCGCCGCGTCGATGGCGCTGCCGCCACGGCGCAATATCTGGTAGCCGGCGTCGACCGCCAGCGGATTGGCTGCGGCGACCATGAATTTCCTGGCGGCCCAGCCGGCCTTGTCGGCATAGCCGGTGTGGATTTCGGGCGCCTCGGCCGGGCGCACGGCGCCGTCCTGGGCGAATACGGGGGCGCCGGACAACAGCAGCGCGAACGGAAGGTACTTCAAGCTGAGCATGGATTCTCCAATGAGAAACGCGCGACTCCTGCACTGGAGCCGCGCGTTCGATCCCGCTATCGTACAGTAAATGAATTACTTGGGCTGCATGCGGATCGCGCCGTCAAGACGGATGGTTTCGCCATTGAGCATGGTGTTTTCGATGATGGCGCGGGCCAGGTGCGCGTATTCGGCGGGACGGCCGAGACGCTGCGGGAACGGCACCATGTTGCCCAGCGCGCCGCGCACCTCGTCCGGCATCCCCATCAGCATCGGGGTTTCGAAAATGCCGGGGGCGATGGTCATCACGCGCACGCCGCTGCGGGCCAGGTCGCGCGCCATCGGCAAGGTCATGCCGGCCACCGCCGCCTTGGACGAGGCGTAGGCCGCCTGGCCGATCTGGCCGTCGAACGCCGCCACCGACGCGGTATTGATGATGATGCCGCGCTCGCCCGAATCGAGCGCTTCGGTCTTGCCCATGGCGTCAGCGGCCAGGCGCGCCATATTGAAGGTGCCGACCAGGTTGATGTTGACGGTGCGCTGGAACACTTCCAGCGGATGCGGGCCGTCCTTGCCCACGGTCTTGACCGCGGGGGCGACGCCGGCGCAGTTGACCAGGCCACGCAGGGTGCCCATGGCGAGCGCGGCGGCGACGACAGCCTGGCCGTCGGCCTCCAGCGTGACGTCGCACTTGACGAACTTGCCCTTCAGTTCAGCGGCCAGCGCTTCGCCCGCCTCGACCTGCACGTCGGCCAGCACTACTTTGCCGCCGGCCTCGGTGATCATGCGCGCCGTCGCCGCGCCCAGACCCGATGCGCCGCCCGTGATGATGAATACATTGTCCTGAATTTGCATGGTGTCCTCTTTCTCTTATCGGTTCTTTTGACGTTTACGTAAACGTCAAGTACCCGGATTGTAGCGAACTTTTCGCGCAAAACACCAGTCGCGCCGCATTAAAAGCACTGAACCACAACGCCATTGTTGGTGCAGGAGCGTCCTTGCGGACCGATCACGCTGTTGCCGGCGGCGCCGTTGTAGCGGACCCCATTCACATCGGTGCAGCCGCCGGCGTCGCAGCCGCTGATGACGGCCGGCGGCGGCGCGATGGCCGGCGGCGCCAGCGTCGACGGCAGCGGCCGGGGGCCCGGCGGCAGCGCCGGCGGCGCATCCAGGCGCGGGCCGTGGGCGGGCATGCCGTCGACGATCTGGCGCACGGCGCGTCGCTTGGGCGGCGCAGGCCTGGGCAGCGCGCTCTTGCCCGGGTGAGCCTTGATCCGGGCCGCGGGCGAGAGCGGCGCGACATCTTTCTGCGCCACCGCGTCGCCGGCGGCCAGGAATGCCGCCAGCAGCACGGCAATTTTCAGCATAAACATGATGTCACCTCGCATGAGGTTCATTGATGCGGCCAGACTACCATTTTTGACAGGATCATGGCGCCCGCCGGGCGTGCCGGCGCCGGCACGCTTTATGTATATCGAAGCAATATTTATTATTGACCAGTAGTGTTATTAAGACGATAATTGACGGTTCCCTTCCGACCGCACAACCGGCATACCACACATGAATATCCTCAGCGCCAGCCAGCTCGACGCCTACCTCGACCAGACCGAAGCCGCCCTCGAACAGCAGGTGGAGGCCGAGCTCGACCCGGAATTGATCGGCGCCGGCCTGAAAACCGCGCTCGAGAGCCAGCACTTCCATGCCGACACCATGGGTGGCGTGCGCCGCCTGTTCCGCTTGTGGATACGCGCGCGCGACCCGGCGGCCGGCCTGCGCCTGCTCGACGGCGACGGCCGCGCGGTGCTGGCCGCCCTGCCGGGCGCCGAACGGCCCGCATGGCAGGTCAGCGCGGCCATCTGGCGCGTGGAAGCGCGGATCGCGCAGGGCGATCGCGGCGCCGTCCAGGCCGCCTTCGAGGATGTGCTGGCGCTGCTGGTATCGTTGCCGGAATCGCTAGCATACGACCGCGCCTGGGCATACCTGGAAGAGGAAAGCGCGGGCTTCGGCGTACACGCCGTCACGCGCCGCTGCGCCGAAGCGCGCAACGCCTTGCAGCGCGCCGACCCGGAGCGCGCGGCTTACCGCGCCTGGGACGATGCGCAACTGGCCATCCGCCAGTCGCACAGCTTCGCGCTGGAAGGCGACGCGACCTTGGCGCGGCAGGCCGGCGAACGCGCCATCGGCATCCTGGCCGGGGCCGCGCCGGACCAGGATATCGACCATCACGACTGGCTGCGCGCCGGCAATGCGCTGGTGGGGGTCCTGCCCGACGCGGTCGCGGGCATCGTGGCGCAGGTGCGCGCGCGCATCCCGGCGGCGACCGTGTTTTTCCCGCGCCGCAATATCGATGTGCGCATCGCGCGCCTGGAAGCGCGCGCCCTGCACCAGCAAGGCGCGCTCGACCAGGCGCTGGCCAGGCTGGAACTGGGGCGTGTCACCCTGCTCGACGATGAGGGCGATCACATCGGCGCCCTCATGCTCGACTGGCTGCTGGAAGCGGGGCGGCACGACGTGGCGGCGCGCCTGGCCTTCGAATCGGTCTTGTACGAGCGCCGGATATCAGCGCCGCATGCGGCAGGCGCGGCGCTGCGCGCCGCCGCCGACGGCACGCCGCACCAGCCATACTGGCATCTGGCACTGGCCTGCGCCGCCATGTCCGACGCCACCAGCGGGGTGCGCGGCAACGAAGACCAGGGCGGCTACATCGGCCGCCATCTGGCGCTGGCACGCGCCGGGGGCGGCGCGCCCCCCGCCGCCGACGCGGTCGAAGCACTGTGGCTGATCGCATCGGCGCAAGACTACCCGCGCGCCTTGCCCTTGCTGGAATCGGCGGCGCGCGACCCGTCGCTGATGCAGTCGAGCGTCGTCTTCAAGCTCATCGTGGCGCGCATCCGCGTGCATGGCGTCCAGGCCGCGCTGGCCATGCCGTTCGTGCCGGCGTCGAACGGCCTGTCCTGCTACAACATCGGCGTGATGCTCGGCTCCGAGCTCGACGATGCGCTGCCCGAGGACCTGACGGTACCGCAACAACAGGCGAAGGCGCTCGGCGCGCGCTACTACCAGGCCGGCCTGGCATGCTTCGAAGCGTTTGTCGCCAGCGGCCAAGGCCATCCGGGCGACGGGGACGCGCACGTCTACTCGATGTTGTGCAATAACCTGGCGATCCACTACCGCTACCACAAATCCGATGCCGCCGCGGCGCTGGCCCTGCACCACAAAGGCATCGCCGCCAGCCCGTTTTCGGAACACTTCGAGGGCGTGATGCGCAGCCACCAGAAGCTCGGCAACGACAGCGCCGTGGTCGACAGCGCCGAGCATCTGTGGCACTTCTCGGCGGACCACGGCTACAGCCGGCACGATCCGACCGACTACGTGGACGATGCCGCCGCCGCCCTGCACCGGCTCGGGCGCGACACCGACATCGCCATCTGGCTGCAGCGCCTGGACGACTGGTGGGCCGGCGTCGGCCAGGACGAGCGCGCGGACAACCAGAACAACTACACGCGCGCGCTGGTCTCGGTGCTGTACTACATGGCGCAGACGCAGCCGGACGACGCCGTGCTGCGCCTGGAAAGCGTGCTGCCGTCGGTGCCTGGCGCCGGCTCGCCCTACACCAGCCGCATCGCGGCCGACACGCTGCGCAGCCTGGGCCAGTTCGAACGCTCGCAAGCGATGTACCGGGATGGCCTGCGCTACATCAAGTCGGGCGACGACTGGCATGAGTCGCAGCGCGCGGCGATCCTCCAGAACCTCGAAGAATGCAAGCGCCTGCAACGCGAGGCCAAGCCCTGGTGGAAGCTCTGGTAAGCTGACACATGACCATTCTCAGCGCCACCGGGCTCGACGCCTACCTCGACCAGACCGAAGCCGCCCTCGAACAGCAGGCCAGGGCCGGACCCGGCCCGGAACTGATCGACGCGGGCCTCAAGAGCGCCATGCGGCGCCAGCGCTTGCGCGCCGACAGCATGGGCAGCGTCCACCGCCTGTTCCAGCTGTGGCTGCGCGCGCGCAACCCGCTTGCCGGACTGCGCCTGCTTGAAGGCGACGGGCGCGATGTGGTCGCCGCGATGCCGCAGGCCGAACAGGCGCAATGGCATATCAGCCTGGCCATGTGGGGCATCGATGCGCACATCGCGCAGGGTGACGCCGCCGCCCTGCACGCGGCGCTCGACGCCGCCGTGACCTTGCTGGCGTCACTGCCGGACTCGCCGAATCACGTCAGCGCCTGGGCACATCTCGACGAGAAAATACGGGAAGCGGGCGCGTACGCGCTGGTGCGCCGCAGTGCCGAGGCCTGGCACGCCCGCGTCGCCGCCGACCCCACACGGGCTACCCAGCACGCCTGGAACGACGCCAGGCTTGCACGGCGCCAGGCCGTCAGCTTCTGGCACGAAGGCGGCCAGGCGCGCGCCAGGCTGGCCGCGCGGCGCGCCATCGACAGCCGCGCCGGCGCCGACCAGCATATCGACCACGATGAATGGATCCGGCTCGGCTACCTGCTCGCAGAGATCGTACCGGACGCCGTCGCCGGCATCGTGGCGCAGGCGCGCGCGCGCATTCCGGCAGACAGTGGGGTGTTCAGGCTGCGCGAGATCGACGTGCTCATCGCGCGCCTCGACGCACTGGGCCTGCACCACCTGGGCCAGTTCGCCCAGGCGCTTGCCAGGATGCGGCTGGGACGGATCGTCCTGGCCGAGGACACGGATGACCGTTGCAACGCCGCCCTGCTCGACTGGCTGCAGAAGGCGCAACGCCGATATCGCCATCTGGCTGCAGCGGCTCGACGAGTGGTGGGCCCGCCTGGACCACAAGCAGCGCTCCACGCATCAGCAGACCTGCATGGGGGCCCTGGTATCGGTGCTCTCTTTCATGGCGCATACGCAGCCGGGCGACGCCATGCTGCGCCTTGACCCCATGCTGCCGGCAGTGGCGGCGGCCTGTCCGATCATGTGCGGCACAGCGGCGCATGCCCTGCGCAGCGCCGGCCAGCTCGCGCGCGCCGAACCGCTGTACCTGGAGGCGCTCGCTCACGTGGTCGCGGGCAATGCCTGGCACGAAGCGCAGCGCGCGTCGATCCTCGCGGGACTCGACCAGTGCCGGCGCCCGGACGGCCAGGCCAAGCCCTGGTGGAAGGTGTGGTGATGGCGACGCCCCAATCGAAAACCAGCGCCTACGGCGCGCGCGACGTGGTCAACGCCCCGGCGCTCAAAGACGCCATCGCCCGACGCAGCGCGCAGCGCGGCGATACGCCCGAGGTGGCCGAGTGGCTGGCCAATCACTTCTTCCGCTACGCGGTCGGCAATCTGGAGGCGCCCGAACCGGCGCTGGCGCGCATCGCTTCAAGCGAGCAGGCGCGCGCCCTGTTCGCACCGGCCGCCGTGCCCCAATGGGTGACGGCGCGCCTGGGCAAGGACGCGGGCGAGGCCATGTGGTGGCTCGCGCCCGACGGCCCCGAGCTGCTTGCGATGGAAGCGAAGCTGGTCGAATTTTTGGGTGCGCGCCAGGGCACCGCGCTCGAGGGCAAGCTACAGCGCGTCAACTGCCGCCAGGCCTTGGCGCTGTGGAGCGCCGAACACGCCGCGTTCGAAGCGAAGAGCGCGGCCGGCTGGCGCGAACACCAGCCGGCCGCGGTGGCCACGCGCTGGCAGGGCGAAGCCGGCAGCGTGGTCGAGCTGCTGCCATCGAGCCCGCAGTTGCGCGAAGAGATGGCCTTCGAAAGCCAGGTGATGCGCCACTGCCTGGGCCAGTTCAGCGACCGGCGCAGCCTGCGCGGCGGCTACGGCGAACACTACGCGGCGGCCTGCGAAGCGGGCCAGATGCGCCTGTTCAGCTACCGCAGCGGCAACGGCCATGCGCATATCACCATCAGCGCCCACGTCGTCGATGACGGCCGCCTGCGCTTCGACCAGATCAAGGGCAAGCTCAATCGGCCGCCGGTGGAGCGTTTCCACGGCGAGCTGCTGGCGTTTTTGCGTGGTGTCGACAGCGACATCCATACGCCGCCGGACGCGCTCTCGATGGGCATGGTGCGCCTGCCCTCGGGCTGGGCGATGGTGGACGATGCGCGCGACGAGGCCGACCAGTTGTTCGTCGCCCAGCACTTCCCCGCCCTGTTCCCGCGCCTGGCGGCGCCGTCGGTGCTGGCCCAGTGGATCGCCGCCGCGCGCGCGCCCGAGCAATTGCAGGGTCTCGCGCTGCACCCGGGCGTGGCGCACGCGCTCAGGAGCGCGCGATGATCACGCTGGCCTTCGTTGCCCTGTTCGGGTGGGCGATCTACGCCGGGATCGCACACCTGTTTACAAGCCGCCCGCCCAAAAAACCGGGCAGCGTCAAGCTGCGCTACAAGTTCGACGCGCGCCAGAACCGCGCGCTGGCGCTGGCGCACCCGATTGCGCAGGCGCGCGACATGGCCGCCTACGCCAACCCGAAAGCGCCGGCGCCCACGCCGCAGCAGGCGCAAGTACTGCGCGCCAGCCTGCTGCACATCCTCGGCCTGCGCGCCAACATCGACGACGCCACGATCCGCGCCGCGCTGCCCGACCTGCTGCGGCGGCAGTGGTTCCGCATCGATCTCGATCGCCTGCGCCTCGATGACGATCCGCGCGCGGCGATGGCGTTCGCCTCGGCACGGGTGGCCTTTGCGGTGCGCAGCGCAACCTTGCTCGGCTGGCTCGACCCGGCGCTGCAATGGGAAGTGCTGTACCAGAACGCGCAGCGCGCCAGCGATTGCTTCGGCAGCTGGCAGGAGTTCGGCGTCGCACTCGCGCGCGGGCGCCAGCAATGGATCGCCGGCGCGCGCGCCGACAGTCTCGGCGTGGCATTCGACGAGGCCAAACTCGCGCAGTGGCTGGGCTCGCGCAGCCACCCGTGGCGCCGCATGCCTTGGCACGGCCCGGTGCTGTTCGAGGCGCCGGCCACGCCATGACCATCTATTACAATCCGATGAAATGCACCGGCTGCGCGCAGGAGTTTGCGTTTCCGCCGCTCGCGCGCTCGTACACCGATTTGCCGGAGGCCGGGGGGCGTTCCACCATCCATTTCAGCGAGATGCTGCTGCTGCCCGCCTGGTGTCACGACTGCAATAGCGCGTCCTGGATCGAGCGCATTCCCAGTCGACGCGAGTTCGATACGGCCGCCAGCTTGCGGCGCAGGGCCAATCGCAGCGGCTCCCTGGGCATCGAGGACGACTTGCTGGACATCGAAGAAGACGATTTCCGCTGGCTTTACCATAAGCTCTCCAATCGCAAAACACCACCCCGATGCCTGGTATGCGCAAGCACCCGGTTTACGCCGATCGACCCGAATCAATGGCAAACGCCGATCGTGCACGACGCCTGTTGGGACAGCCCGATTGAATTTCAGGGCTTTCCGATCGGCAGCGGCTGGCATTCCGGGCGCTCCCACGTATATCGATTTCACAATGCGGAGGGTGATTTCGCATGGGCCGAACTGTGGACCCTGAACTCTCGCATGGCAGCGCTTTACGCCATGCTTCACGCCAGGCGGCAGGATCCCGATCATGCCACGCTCGCTGCAGCCATCGATCTGATCATCAACCGGGCAATCGACAAAGCACTCGCCGTGCTGACGCCCCTGGCTGCGGCACACAGCGCTGCCGCGCTCGGACTTCTGGGCGCGCTGCATTACCTCGGCCAAGGCGTGCAACACAGCGGCAACGAGGCCGTCATTTTGCTGGAAAAAGCCAAAGTCCTCGGCGACGCCTGCGCGGCGCACAACCTGGCGTCGGTGTACGCCACCGGTGCGCCGGGCGTCGCCAAAGACATCGCGCGCGCCCGCCAGTTGTTCGCCGAAGCCCGCGCAATGGGCGGGCAGTACGAGCGCGACGACTTCTATGCGCAGGACGATTTTACCGTGGCGAACGGTGCCTTTTATCATCCAATCTGATGTCGATACCATGAGCAGTCATCCCGATGCCATCAGCGCCAGCCGTCTGGACGCTTTCCTGGACCAGGCCGAAGCCGCGCTCGCGCAGCAGCAGGAAGCCGGGATCGATCCCGCGCTGATCCGCGCCAGCCTCAAGTCCATGATGGACGCGGGGCGCTACCGCGCCGACACGCTGTCCAACGTACGCCGCCTGTACAGCCTGTGGCTGGGCGCGGGCGAACCGCTCGCGGCCCTGCGCGTGATCGACACCGATGGCGTCCAGCTGGCCGAAGCGCTGCCCGAGGACGAACGTGGCAGATGGCCGCTGAACCTGGCTTTCTTTCGCATGGAGCCGCTGCACGCGCTGGGCGAGCATGCCGCGTTTTGCGCCGGCCTGGAAGCCGCGTATGCGCTGCTGTCCGCCCTGCCCGCCGGCCTGCAGTACGAACAGGCCTGGGGACAGCTGGCCGACCAAAGCGTGGACGCCGGCGCATACGAGCTGGCGCGCCGCTGCGCGCTGGGACGTCATGCGCTGGCGCGGGCCAACCCGGCACGTGCGCGCTTGCAGGCCTGGGACGACACGCTGCTGGCCATCAGCACCGCGCACAGCTTCACGCTGGAAGGTCGTGAGGAGGAGGCCAGGCAGTTCGGTACGCGCGCCATCGAGGTCCTGGCCAGCGCCGGCGCCGACCAGGAGATCGCTCATGGTGATTGGCTAAGCCTCGGTCACTCACTGGTCGAGATCGTACCCGAGGCGATCGACGCCATCGTGCGCCAGGCGCGCGCGCGCATTCCCGCTGACCTGGTGATGTTCGCCCGGCGCGACATCGATGTGCGCGTCGCCCGGCTCGAAGCACTGGCACTGCGGCGCCAGGGTGCGCTAGCGCAGGCGCTCGACAAGATGGCCCTGGCGCGCACCGTCATCACGGGCGACAAGGACGACCGCTACAGCGGCCTCATGCTCGAATGGCTGTTCGAGGCGGGCCGCCACGCCGACGCCGCCAGGCTCGCTTTCGATATCGTCTACCATGAACTAGAGAGCACCGGGACGCACGCCCTGGGCGCGACCAGGCAGGCGCTCGCCGAAGGCCTGGACGGCCAGCCTTACTGGCAGCTTGCGCTGGCCTGCGCCGGCATGACCGAGGCCGGCGCCGGCGTGCGCGAAGGCGAGGACGAGGCCCCGTATGTGGGCCGCCAGCTGGCGCTGGCGCGCGCGCTCGCACCGGCGCATCCGGCCATCGACGCGGTCGAAGGCTTGTACCTGCTCAAAGCGGCGGGCGACTCCCGGCGCGCCGTGCCGCTGCTGGAAGCGGCTGTGCGCGACGCCTCGCTGGCGAAATTGGATCTGGTGGTCAAGCTGTCGCTGGCGCGCATCCACCTGCACGGCGCGCTGGCCGCGCTGGCGATGCCGTTCGTGCCGGCGGCGGGCGCGCACGCCTGCTACGAGACCGGCGTGCATCTCGAGAGCCTGTTCGGCGAACATCTGCAGGGACAGGTACACAATCCCAAGGAAGCGGCGGCGGCGTTTGCCGCCCGCTACTACAACCTGGGACTGGCGCGCTTCGACGCCTACCTCGCCGGCGCCACCGGCCATAGCGGCGATGGCTTCGCGCCCGCCTGTGCAATGCTGTGCAATAACCTGGCCGTTTACTACCGCGACAACCTGGGCGACACTGCGGGCGCGCTCGCGCTGCATTACAAAGGGATTGACGCCAGTGCGCTGCCGCACCACTACGACGGCATCCTGAGCTGCCACCGGATGGACCGCAACGATGCGGGCGTCGTCGACAGCGCCGAGATGCTGTGGCACAGCGCGGCCGAGAATGGCGACACCCAGCACCACCCGGCCATGTACGTGGGCGCTGTCTGCGCGGCCCTGCACCGCCTGGGGCGCGAGGCCGATATTCCCATCTGGCTCGAGCGGCTGGAACAATGGTGGCGCGATGCGCACGCGCAGACCCGCGCCATGCTCGAAAAAGCCTACCTGGGCACGCTGGTCGAGGTATTGTCGTCGATGATGCATACGCAACCGGCAGACGCCTTGCCGCGCCTGGACGCCTTGCTGCCGGCGGTACGGGCGGCCGCCGTGGCCGGCACCAGCCGGATTGCGGCGCACGCGCTGCACACCGCCGGCCAGCCCGAACGCGCGCACGCGCTGTACATGGAGGCGCTGGACCAGCTCGCGGCAAGTGAAGCACGCCACACGGCGAGCGGCACGATGGCGCAGTTCGAACGCTTCCAGGCCAATCTGTCGCGCACGGCGCACCATATCCGGCCGGGCCTGACGTGGCATGCTTCGCTGCGTGCGGACATCGTTGACGGCATCGCCACATGCGCCAGCGCGGCGGCCACCGCGCGGCCGTGGTGGAAGCGCTGGTGACGATGGCGCCGACCGTGCGCTCGCTCGAAGCGGCCGCCGATGCGCTCACGCGCACGCCGCAGTACCGCGACGTGGACGAGCGCTGGCAGCGCCTGATCGACCAGGGCGGCGAGGCTGGCGCGTTCGCACTCCAGCGCCGCTGCCTGGACGCGCAGTACGCGCTGCGCCTGGCCGATCCGCAACGCGCCCAATTTCGCGCCTGGGACGGCGCGCAGCTGGCCATCCTGCGCGGACGCAGTTATCTGCGCGAGGGCGACAGCGGGCAGGCCCAGGCCGAAGGGATGGCGGCGCTGCGCCAGATGCTCGACGACGGCGGCGCGCTGGCATGGAACGATTGCCTGACGCTGGCGCGCGACCTGGCGCGCCTGGCGCCGGAGTGCATGGATGTCGTGGCGGCGCATATCCGCGCGCTGCGGCCGGCCGGCATGGCGCCAGCGAACCGGCGCGATCTCGAGATCCGCATCGCGCGGCTCGAAGCGAATGCGCAATTCCGGCTCGGCCGGCTCGAGCTTGCCATCGCCTGGGCACAACAAGGCCGCTACGGCACCTACACCGACAACGACGACAGTAGCAACGCCGTGCTGCTCGACTGGCTGATGGACGCCGGCCGCACCGACGAGGCGGCGGCGCTGGCGTTCGAGTCGGTCTTCAACGAGCGCCCGGCCTCGTCCGTGCGCGGCCGCTCGCTGGCGCAGGAGCAGGTCGACCTGGGGAGTTCGCCCAGCCCGTACTGGCCGCTGAGCCTGGCCTATGCCGCCGGCCGCGACGCGCCGTCGGCCGCACATGCCGCGTACCTGCAACTGGCGCGCGAGCGCGCGCCAGGCCACCCGGCCATCGACGCGGTGCAGGGCCTGCACCTGTTCGCGCAAGAGGACGCGGCGCGCGCCCTGCCCCTGCTGGAAGCGGCGGTGCGCGATCCGGCCCTGGCCAATTCGGATGTGGTGCCGAAGCTGTGGCTGTGCCGCATGCGCGTGCATGGCGCGGCGCAGGCGCTGGCCCTGCCCTTCATCGATTCGCCCAGCGCCGGCTGGTGCTGCGGCATCGCCATGCAGCTGACGCAAGAGACGCAACAGCAGTTGCCGGCGCACGAACCCTGGCCGCATGATGTGGTCGCGGCGCTGGCCACGCGCTACGACGAACAGGCGCTGGTGCAGTTCGAGCGTTTTTTCGGGACCGGCGCCGGCATGTTCCGCGACGCCGACATCCGTCTTTACGCCATCCTGTGCTGCAAGCTGGCGAACCGGTACCGCGCGCTGGACCCGCTTGACGCGCGCATCCCGCTGCTGCACGAAAAAGGCCTGGCGGTGATCCCGTTCGGGGAGCAGCATGAAGGCCTGCTGCAATACCATCTCGACGCCGCCGACGGCGCCGGCATCGTCGACGCCGCGCAGCGCCTGTGGGACTTTGCGGGCAGCCATCCCTCGCTTGACCGGCCGGCCGGCTACCTCGGGCGCGTGGCCGACGCCCTGCGCGCGCTTGGCCGCGACGACGAAGCCGGGCGCTGGCGCGCGCGCCTGGAGTAAGCGCTTGGTCAGTTTCCTGCGGTACTATTCACGCATAAAAAGGAGACAAGCATGCAAACCCCGCACCAGCTTTACCAGCAAAAGCTCACCACGCCCCTTGATGCCCTGCGCCTCGTGCGCGACGGCGACATGATCGTCGTGCCGACCGGCGTGGGCGAACCGCCCGCCCTGCTGACCGCCTTGTCGAGCCAGCGCCAGCAATTTTCCGACGTAAAAGTGGCGCAGATCCTGGCCATGCGCACATTCGGCTACTTCGACCAGGATACGGCGCATCACGTGCGCCACGCCTCGCTGTTTTTCGGCGGCGCCTCGCGCGCGTCCGGCCAGGGCGGCTGGTGCGACTTCATCCCGAATTACTTTTCCGAGCTGCCCGGCCTGTTCGAGCAGGGCCTCACGCCGGCCGACGTGGTCTTCGCCATGGCCTCGCCGATGAATGAACATGGCTTCTTTTCACTGAGCCTGGCGGTCGACTACACAATGGCGGCCATCGCCAAGGCGCGCGCGATCGTCCTCGAAGTCAATCCCAACGTGCCGTTCGCGCACGGCCAGTGCCACGTGCATGTGTCGCAGGTGACGGCGCTGGTCGAAAGCATTGATCCGATCCTGGAAGTGGGTTTGCCGAAGATCGGCGCAGTGCAGGAAGCGATCGGCAAGTACGTGGCCGACATGATCGACGACGGCGCGACCCTGCAGATCGGCTACGGCGGCATTCCGGACGCGGTGGTGATGCAGCTGACCTCCAAGCACGACCTGGGCATCCACACCGAAATGATCGGCGACGGCATCCTGACCCTGATCGAAGCGGGCGCGGTCACCAACCGCAAGAAGACGTTCATGCCGGGCAAAATGGTGGCGACCTTCGCGCTCGGCTCGCAGAAGCTGTACAAATTCTTGCATCACAATCCGATGATCGAGATGCATCCGTCGAACTTCACCAACGACCCGTACCTGGCAGCGCAAAACGACAATCTGATGACCATCAATGCGACCTTGCAGATCGACCTGCTGGGCCAGTGCGGCTCGGAGAGCATCGCCCACCTGCCCTATTCCGGCACCGGCGGCCAGGTCGACTTCGTGCGCGCCGGGAACCGTTCGCGCGGCGGCAAGTCGTTCATCGTGCTGCCCTCGACGGCCAGGGACAACACGATTTCGCGCATCGTCTCCACGCTCACGCCCGGCACGCACGCCACCACCAGCAAGAACGACATCAATTATGTGGTGACCGAGTATGGCGTGGCGCAGTTGCGCGGCAAGTCGGCCAAGCAGCGCGCGCACGCGCTCATTGCGATCGCCCATCCGGACTTCCGCGCGTCGCTGCGCGCGGAAGCGAACCGGATGTGCGTGCTGTAGGCAGGCCTTACGCGGCGCGGCGGCGACGGCGCGCCAGGCCGATCACCGCCATGCCGGCCAGCAGCATGCCATAGGTTTCCGGCTCCGGCACGGCCGAGGTGTAGATGGTCAGGGTCGGCTTGAGTACTTGCATGGTCGCCAGGGGGTACACTTCCCTGCCCGGAGGGCCATCCGGATGGCCGGGCAGGTAGTAGGGATAGGAATTCACGTTCACCATAGTCCACGTCGACAAGTTGATCGTGCCCGTCACCGACAGCGGCTCACTTGCCAGCACAAACGGCAGCTTGCCGTCAACCATGCTGTAATCGGCGTGCATGGCGCTGACCGTGCCGCCCTCCGGCCTGTAGGCCTCAAACTGCAGCTTCATCGCGTTCTTGGTAGTGCCTTCGCCGGGCAGGCCACCCGGCGTGGTGATTTCGCCGAGCCCGCCGAACATGGTGCCGGACACCGAAAACCCCGTCATCCGGTAGCCGGGACGCAAGGTGATGGTATACATGCCGTTGTAGCCGTTGCCGTTCTCGCCCAAGGTGGTGGAGGTCTTGGCCATGTCCGCGGCATCGGTCATGCTGATCCGGGTAACGCCGTTGGCGTCCGACGCGATGACATCGGTATTGTAGGCCCATCTGCTGTCGATCGAAAAATGGGACGCTTCGAGCGTGGTCGGCCCTTCTGCATGGACGGGAGCGCTGGCAAGCGCGAGTGCGAACAATGCGGCATGGGGGAGGTAAAAATTCATCAGCTTCTTTCAGTGAGTGCTACGTTGATGTATTAACAAGGTAGATCATACTGACAATATTGCAAATAATCTATCTTTTTACGCATCGCGACCGATCCCACGACACCGAGCCCGGCCAGCAGCATCGCCACACGGTCCGGCTCCGGCACGGCCGAGGTGTAGATGGTAAAAACAGGATCGCGCACGCGCAGGCTGGCAAAGGAATCGATGCCGGCCGGATGGTCTGGCGTGGTGGTCGGGTAGGCCGACACCAGGACCATGCCTTGCAGCGACAAATTGAAATCGGTGGCCAGGGATAATTCTCCGCTCGCCATCGTGAGCGGGATGGCGCCGTCGAGCATGTCGACGCGCTGGGCATGCTCGCCATAAAAAATCCCGTACGGACGCGAACCGGCGCTCAATTCGATGTAGCCGGAATTGTAGGCGAAGCCGTCGCCGGGCGTGCCGTCCGGCTTGGGCGGCACGTAGAGCACACCTTCAAAGGTGCCGGAGAACGAAAATCCGGTGACCCGGTAGCCGGCGTTCACGGTCACTTCGAACAGGCCGCCATAGAAATTGCCATCCAGGTAGCGCGCGGTGTCGGCGCTCAGGCTGGCGCTCGCGGTATTGAGGCCGATGCGGGTGACGCCGTTGGTGTCCGACAGCAGCGTGTCGGGCGCATCGCCCCACTGGTTCACCATGGAAAAGGCAGCGGTATCGATGCGCACAGGCGTTTGCGCAGGGGCGGAAGCGGCGCTCAGAGCGAGCGCTGCAATAAGGAGCAGCGGTGTCGTCGAGTTCATCGTTCATCCTTGTGGTCACTGTGGAAAGCGGCCAGGCATCGGCCGGGATGCGTCGTCCCGGCGGAAAGGAGTACGTGCGCGTCAAGGACGACGAACGGAAATAGTACGTTGAGCTTGCAAAATAACCATCATGGCGGCGATGATTTTTTGCAAGCGTGGCGCAAAAACGCCAGCTTCGCATTGCCATGACAGCGTAGCCGTCCAGTCGGGCGACCGGACGGCGGCCTTGCCCGCTTTATGGCAAGACCAGCTTGAGGACGCGGCCGTTGCCGCTCACGTACAGCGCGCCGGCGGCGTCCGTCGCCAGCCCGGCCGGCTGGGTGATCCAGGCGGCGCTCTTGAAACGGGCGTCGCTGCCGTTCGGATCGGCCGCCACCGTCACCTTGCCGTCCGGGGCGATCTTGCCGATGGCGTTGGCAGGCCACGGACTCTGGCGGCCGCTGAACGGCTCGGTGGCGAAGTACAGCTTGCCGCCGGCGTCGAGCGCGATGGCTTTGATGAAGGCCTGGTCGGTCCCCACCAGGGTGGTCTTGACGCCGGACGCGTCGACCTTCTGGATGCCTTTGTCGTTGACCACAAACAGGTTGCCGTTCTTGTCCACGGCCATGTCGGTCACGCCGCCCATCACGGACGAGCCCAGGCTTTCCAGCACGATGCTCACCGATCCATCCTTGGCGAACCTGCGCACGATGGCGCGCTTGAAACAGGAGCTGCACTCCGGCTCGCCGGGACGCGCCACTTCGCTGGCCACGTACACAGTGCCGGCGCCATCGGCCGCAATCGCGGTAACGACCGGCGGCACGATCACGCCGCTGGCGAGGGCCGGGTCGCCGAGCGTGGCGCCGGTGGGGAGTACACTGATCACATTGTCGGCCGCAATCTTGAAGGCGTAAATGGAAGGCGACTCGTTGATGCCGTCGGTAACGTAGGTCACGCCGTTGAGGCCGGCGGCGATATCACGCGGGAACTGCAGCGCCGGGGTGGTCTTCGGTCCGGCGATGGGGGTGCTGACCACGCCCGCAGGGCTGATCTTGCGCACCGACTTGTTCTGTGTATCGACCAGCAACAGGTTGCCGGCGCCGTCGTTGGCGATCGCGCCGGCGGCGAGGAAGTAAGCCTGCTTGCCCACCCCATCAAGCTGGGCGCGGCCCGGGACGATGGCGCCGCCGGCCAGCACGCGCGCGCCGACGCCCTCGACCTGCAGGGCCACGGCATTGCTGGTGACGGCGCCGGCGTCGTTACGCACGGCGACGCTGAACACATCGCCACTGTCGGCCAGGGTCACTGCCGTCGTGGTGTAACTGGCGTTGGTGGCGCCCGCAATCTCGACGCCGTTGCGCCACCATTGGTACTTCAGCGGGCCCGAGCCGCTGGCCGCCACCGAAAAGGTGGCGCTCTGGCCGGCCGCAAGCGATTGCGTCGTCGGCTGGGCGCCGATAAGCGCCGCCGCCTGCGCCACCATGTCAGGCGGTTTCACGGGCGCCGTGTCGTCGTCGCCGCCGCAGGCGGTGATGCCGGCCAGGCAAAGCAAGCCGCTGGCTAAGGCGCCACCGCGGATGAAACGGGTTGTCAAATTGTTCATCGCATCCTTCCTTCAACTTTAGAAATATTAGTAAAGAATGAACATTACGATGTTTACAAATTCGAAACCAGTAATCATTTGTCACAACAAAATTACATGTGAACACATGCGAATCGCTCAGCGCGCGGGCGCCTCGGCCAGGGTGGCCGGGATGGCCTGAGCCACCGGACCCGGCGCCACCGTATTGACGGGTGGATGGCCCGGCGGCACGGTCACCGCGATCCAGCCGGTCACCGGCAGCAAGGGCACCAGCAGCAGGGCGACGATGTTGATGATCTTGATCAGCGGATTGACGGCCGGGCCGGCGGTGTCCTTGTACGGGTCGCCCACGGTGTCGCCGGTGACGGCGGCCTTGTGCGCCTCCGACCCTTTGCCGCCGAAGTGGCCATCCTCGATGTATTTCTTGGCGTTGTCCCAGGCGCCGCCGCCGGTGGTCATGGAAATGGCGACGAACAGGCCCGTGACGATGGTGCCCATCAGCAGCCCGCCCAGCGCGGCCGGCCCGAGCAGCATGCCGACCACCACCGGCACCACCACCGGCAGCAAGGACGGCAGGATCATTTCGCGGATCGCCGAGGCGGTCAGCATGTCGACCGCCTTGTCGTATTCCGGCTTGCCGGTGCCATCCATGATGCCCTTGATGTCGCGGAACTGGCGCCGCACCTCGACCACCACGGCGCCGGCGGCGCGCCCCACCGCTTCCATCGCCATGGCGCCGAACAGGTAGGGAATCAGGCCGCCGATGAACAGGCCGACGATCACCATCGGGTTCGACAGGTCGAACGACACCTGCTTGCCGACCGATTCGAGGGCGTGGGTGTAGTCGGCGAACAGCACCAGCGCGGCAAGGCCGGCCGAACCGATGGCGTAGCCCTTGGTGACGGCCTTGGTGGTGTTGCCGACCGCGTCCAGCGGATCGGTAATGGCGCGCACCGATTCGGGCATGCCCGACATTTCGGCGATGCCGCCGGCGTTATCGGTAATCGGGCCGTAGGCGTCGAGCGCGACCACGATGCCGGCCATCGACAGCATGGAGGTGGCGGCAATCGCGATGCCGTACAACTGCCCCATCTGGTACGAGGCAAGGATGGCGGCGCACACCGCCAGCACCGGGTAGGCGGTCGACTTCATCGACACGCCCAGGCCGGCGATGATGTTGGTGCCGTGGCCGGTGGTGGACGCCTCGGCGATGTGCTTGACCGGTTTGAAGTCGGTGCCGGTGTAGTACTCGGTGATGTAGACCATCAGGCCGGTCAGGACGATGCCGACCAGCGCACAGCCCATCATTTTCATGCGCATCGTGTCGTCGCCCCAGACCATCCAGGTC
The DNA here is from genome assembly GCF_011682185.1 of Massilia genomosp. 1. NCBI lineage: Bacteria > Pseudomonadati > Pseudomonadota > Betaproteobacteria > Burkholderiales > Oxalobacteraceae > Massilia > Massilia genomosp. 1. The sequence continues at coordinate 18,328 of NZ_WHJF01000009.1, read as the reverse complement.
ACGCCGGCGAAGCCGATCAGCGACAGGCCGGCGGCCCACCACAGGCCCGTGTACAGGGCCGACATGATTTTCTTGCCCGGCCTGGCCTTGACCAGCGAGCAGCCGACGATCGATCCGATGATCGACACCGCCCCCAGCAACAGCGGATAGATGACCGCTTCGCCGCCCGGCGTGGCCATCATCAGCGCGCCCAGCAGCATGGTGGCGATCAGGGTGACGACATAGGTTTCGAACAGGTCGGCGGCCATGCCGGCGCAGTCGCCGACGTTGTCGCCCACATTGTCGGCGATCACGGCCGGGTTGCGCGGATCGTCCTCGGGAATGCCGGCTTCGACCTTGCCGACCAGGTCGGCGCCGACGTCGGCGCCCTTGGTGAAGATGCCGCCGCCGAGGCGGGCGAAAATGGAAATGAGCGAGGCGCCGAAGGCCAGCCCGATGAGCGGCTTGATGACGTCATGCTGGGTGGCGCTGCCGCCGGCGGCCTGGGCGGTGAGCATCCAGTAGAACAGGGTCACGCCGAGCAGGCCCAGGCCGACCACCAGCATGCCGGTGATGGCGCCGCCCTTGAAGGCGACGTCGAGCGCTTCGTTCATGCCTTTTGTGGCGGCCTGCGCGGTGCGCACATTGGCGCGCACCGACACATTCATGCCGATGAAGCCGCAGGCGCCGGAGAGCACCGCGCCGATCAGGAAACCGATCGCGGTATTCAGGTCGAGCAGCACGCCGATGGCGATGAGCAGCACCACGCCGACCATGCCGATGGTGCGGTACTGGCGCCCGAGGTAGGCGGCGGCGCCTTCCTGGATGGCCTGGGCGATGGCCTGCATGCGGGCATTGCCCGGGTCCTGGCGCAAGATCCAGCTGCGCGTCACCAATCCATAAATCACGGCAATGACGCCGCACACAACTGCAAAGACAAGAAATCTTGCTGTCATATCGTCCCCTCGCTTTTTTATCAAGTAACACAACAACACATTCGAAAGACCGCTCCAACCACATGTGTGAAAGAGATGGGCCAAGCTCACTGCGTACTGCAAAACCTTGAATACAAAAAATCCGGGAACGCCGGCCGCGGAGCGCGGCCAAGGCAGACAAACTGGTGATGCTTTGATTACCGCACGGCTCTGACAGCATTAATCAACAAGAGTTCACCGCAAAAACCCAGCTCCGTCATTCCCGCGCAGGCGGGAATGACGGAGCTTAATTTAACGGCTTACGCACACGGCGCGGCCATCAAAAAAGCGGACCGAAGTCCGCTCTTGTGTTCTCGCTACATTTATTCCGACAGCGCCGCGAAGGCCGCCTCGCGGATTTGCTCCACAGGGCCGATGCCGGAGATGCGGCGGTACTTCGGCGCGCCGGGCAAGCCCGATTGCGCCCACTGGTTGTAGTAACCCAGCAGCACTTCGGTCTGGTTATGGTAGACCGACAGGCGCTGCTTGACGATCTCTTCCTTGTCGTCGTCGCGCTGGATCAGCGCTTCGCCGGTGATATCGTCCACGTTGTCCACTTTTGGCGGATTGTTCGTGATGTGGTACACGCGCCCCGAACCCGGATGGGAACGGCGCCCGCTCATGCGCTCGACGATGAATTCGTCGGGCACGTTAATTTCGAGTACGTAATCGACGTCGATGCCGGCATCCTTCATGGCGTCGGCCTGCGCGATGGTGCGCGGGAAACCGTCGAACAGGTAACCGTTCTGGCAATCGGATTCCTTGAGGCGATTCTTGACCAGGCCGATCATGATGTCATCGGACACCAAACCGCCCGCATCCATCACTTTTTTAGCCGCAATGCCCAGCTCGGTGCCGGCCTTGATCGCGGCACGCAGCATGTCGCCGGTCGAGATTTGCGGGATATTGTATTTTTCCTTGATGAAGTTAGCTTGGGTGCCTTTGCCGGCTCCAGGAGCTCCTAACAGAATCAGACGCATGAACATTCCTAAAACAGATTTTAAAATTGGTGGCGATGCATACTTGACTACCTTGGTACGAAACTTACCACAAAAGTGCCGGAAAACGCCAATCCGAGGGCGTATTCGCCATTTTTTTGCTTGATCTGGCGCAAGCTATGCGTCGGTTACGGATGAGAACCGAGCCGATGCTGCGCTGTAGCAAAGCTAACTCGGGTAATGCAGGCGCACCCGTTCAAGATCTTCAGGGGTGTCGACCCCGGCCGCCGGTGCGCTCTTGGTGACATGCACGGCGATGGGGAAACCGTGCCACAGCACGCGCAACTGCTCGAGTGCTTCGACCGCTTCGAGCGGCGCCGGCTCCAGGCTTGGATAGGTTTGCAGGAAGGCATTCGTGTACGCATACAGACCGATATGACGCAGCGCAACATAGGCCGCCGGCAGATTGCCCTTCGACTGCGCGAAGCCGTCGCGGTGCCACGGAATGGTGGCGCGCGAAAAATACATGGCGCGGCCAAGCTTGTCGAGCACCACCTTGACCACGTTCGGATTGAAGGCGTCGGCGGCCTCGTGCAGCGGATGGGCGCAGGTGGCCATCGGCACGTCGGGCCCGACCAGGGCGGCGCTGGCGGCCAGCAAGGCCGGGTCGATCAGCGGCTCGTCGCCTTGCAGGTTGACCACCACCGCGTCCGGCGCGAGGTTCAGGCTGCGCGCCACTTCGGCGATGCGGTCGGTGCCGGACGGATGGTCGGCGCGGGTCATGCACACCTCCACCCCATGCGCGCGGCAGGCGCTAGCGATGGCCTCATGGTCGGTGGCCACGATGATCCGTTCGGCGCCTGAGGCGGCCGCGCGTTCGGCCACGCGCACCACCATCGGTTTGCCGCCCAGGTCGGCCAGCGGTTTGTCCGGCAGCCGGGTCGAGGCCATGCGCGCCGGGATGATGACGATGAAGCCCATGCCTAGGCCGCTTCGATCTTGCGCGCCTGGTCGGCCCACATGATCGGAATGCCGTCGCGGATCGGAAACGCCAGGCGGTCGCCGCGGCAGATCAGTTCCTGGGCCTTTTTGTCCAGTTCGAGCGGGCCTTTGCATACAGGGCAGACCAGGATATCAAGCAGTCGAGCATCCACGACATTTCTCCACAATTTGTTGGGCCAGCGCGGCGTCTAACTGCGCCGTCACCGGTACGACCCACAGTCTCGGGTCATGTTTGAGATTTTCAATTTGCGCACATTTTACTGCATCCTTCTCGGTGATCAGGATGATGTCCGCATCGACGGCCGCAAAAGGCTGGTCCAGGAAATCGTGATGGTCCGGCAGCGCCAGTTCACGCACCTCCAGGCCGGCGCCGCGCAGCAAGGTAAAGAAGCGCTGCGGATTGCCGATGCCGCAGGCGGCGACGATACGCCGGCCGCGCAGGCTGGCCAGCGCCACGCGCTCGCCGGGATCGATCAAGCGTTGGGCGAACTGGCCGCTAAGGCGCATGCGGAACGGCATGCCGCCGACCGCCTGGCGCAAGGCGGGCGTCAATTCGGGCGCGTTGACGATAGTGAAGTCGCGCCGGCGCGAGGGCGCCTCGCGCAAGGGACCGGCCGGCAGCAGCCAGCCGTTGCCGGCGCCGCGTCCGTCGAACAGCATGATTTCGATATCGCGCCGCAAGGCGTAGTGCTGCAAGCCGTCGTCGGTGAGGATCACATCGACGTGGGGATGGGCAGCCAGCAAGGCGCGCCCGGCGGCGCCGCGGTCGCGCCCCACGACAACCGGGCAGCCGGTGCGGCGCGCGATCAGGAGCGGCTCGTCGCCGACCTCGCGCGCGCTTGAATCCGGCGTGACCTGGCGCGCGGCGCTGTCGCTGCCGCCATGCCCGCGCGAGATGATGCCGGGATTGAAACCGGCCGCGCGCAAGGCTTCGGCCAGCCAGATTGTCAGCGGCGTCTTGCCGGTGCCGCCGATAAAGATATTGCCGACAACGATGACCGGCACCGGCAGCCGGGTCGAGGTGAGCACGCCGGCCCGGAACAGCAGCGCGCGCAGGCCGCTGACGGCGCGAAACAGCAAGGAGAGCGGCCACAGCGCGCAAGCGAGCGGGCCGCGCCGCAGCCAGGCGCGGGTGAGGGTCGTTTCGAGGGAGGAGGAAGAGGAGGAAGGCACGAAGTGGAAGACAGGGAGGCGGCAGGCGAATCGCTTCGCCTGCGCTGGTGTTACTTCTTCTCGCCGGTCTGGGCGGCGAACGTCAGCTTGTCGTAGCCTGCCATGCGCGCCGCTTCCATCACGTTGATGACCATCTGGTGCATCGCGAACTGGTCGGCGTTGATGACCACCACCGGGCTCTTCTCGCCGCTGGCAGCGGCCTGGCCGGCCGCGGCGGCCGCTTTCAGGTCGGACGCCAGGTTGGCGACGTTGGAAAACGACACCGGCTGGTTGTTGATCGTGTAGTTACCCTTGGCATCGACTGTGACGTTCAGTTCGAACGGCTTTTCCAAGGCCTTTTCGGCGTCGGCGGTCGGCAAGGTAATCTTCAACTCGGTAAACTTGCTGTAGGTGGTCGTGACCATCAGGAAAATCAGCACCACCAGCAGCACATCGATGAAGGGGATCAGGTTGATCTCTGGATCTTCACGTTTCTGGCCGCGGCGAAAGTTCATCATTTGCGGGCACCGTGTACGACATCGACGAACTTCACTGCCTGCAATTCCATGTCGATGATGAAGCTGTCGACCAGGGCGCGGAAATGGCGATACGCAATCAGGGCCGGCATGGCGATGGCGATACCGAAGGCGGTGTTGTACAGCGCCACCGAAATACCGTGAGCCAGCTGGGCCGGGTTGGCGCCGGTCGCATTGGTCGAGCCGAAAATCTCGATCATCCCGACCACCGTGCCGAACAGACCCATCAGCGGGGCCAGCGAGGCGATGGTGCCGATCGTGGTCAGGAAGCGTTCCAGCACGTGGGCCACGCCGCGGCCGGCTTCTTCGATCGATTCTTTCATGACGTCGCGCGGGGCGTCGACATTGCGCAGGGCGGCGGCGAGCACGGTGCCGAGCGGGGAATTCTTTTCCAGCGAGTCGATCACATCCTTGGTGATTTTGCCGTTGTGATAGACGCGCACCACTTCATCAAGCAACTGCGGTGGCAGGATTTTGGCGCGGCGCAGATAAATAATGCGCTCGACGATCAACGCTAAAGCGACGAGAGAGGCGATCAGCAACGGCCAGATTGGCCAACCTGCAGCTTGAAGAATGGGCAGCAAAACAAACTCCTGAGTGAATGGTGATTCTTGATAAGAACGAACCCCGGCAATGTAACGTGTTTGCCCGTCACTCGGCAAGTCCACTTCTGCACACCTTCTGTGGATAAGATTGTGCGCAAGCAGGCCCAAGCAAGCCGATGCCCTTGATTTTAAAGGAAAAATTTGCAATGCGTAAAAACTAAGCATGTGGAAAATTAAAAATTGCAGCGATGTTTTGAACAAAAACTGTGGATAAGATTGTTAGCAATGCCGGGGGTGGGCAGTCAAGTGCCTGATTCGAAAGGAAAAATGATGTAAGCGTAAAAATATGGCAGGCTGGCGCGAACATCTTCTGCACACCTTTTGTGGATAAGATTGTGAGCAAAGCCGCCGATTGCGCCCCAAGTCTTTGCTTTCATTGAAGAAAATGACTTTGCACAATTATGATGCAAGTGGGGATAAACAGGGTTGCGGGCACCCAAAATGGCCTTGCAGGTGCCCGTTTTCGCCTTGATACGGCGCGCTGGACAAGTCCGCGCGTTCTGCACACCTTTTGTGGACAACATTGTGAGCAAGCCGCTTGACTCAGTGTCAAGTCATTGATTTCATGAAGTAAAGCGCTCGCGCTTAAATTGCAGGCAGGGGTGGCGCGGGGGCCGCGCAGTGGAGAAGCCCGGCAGTTCTGCACAGCTTCTGTGGACAAGATTGTGTGCAATGTCGTTTGCAAGCACGCAAGTGCTTGATTACAAAGAGATAGCAAGCCGGTGCGCAAGTTTGAGGCAGGCCTTCCACTGTCAGTACGCAAAAACTTCCACACAATTTCTGTGGATAACTTTGTGAGCAACTCCCGACGGGATCGTCAAAGTGCTTGATTTAACAGGCTTTTCGGGCATTGCACTGAAAACCGGCAGCGCGGCTTTTTCTTTTAGAATCATCGACTTAGAAAAAACTCTTGTTGTTTTGGGCGATATGTGACATAAGCATGACCGCTTTAAAATTTTGTGGACAGTTATTCCGGAACTCTTCCCATGCAAACCGATTTCGACCAAGATCCGCCATTTTTTGCCGCACCCGCCGCGTCGCCTAGCGCCTCGCCTGGCGCGCCGCCCGTGCTGACCGTCAGCGCGCTCAACGCCCAGGTGGCGCGCCTGCTCGAGCGCTCCTTTCCCCTGACCTGGATCAGCGGTGAAGTGTCCAACTTCACCAAGGCCAGTTCCGGCCACTGGTATTTCACGCTCAAGGACGACGCGGCCCAGGTGCGCGCGGTGATGTTCCGCGGCCGCGCCCAGTACGCCGGCTTCATCCCGCGCGAAGGCGACAAGGTCGAGGTGCGCGCGCTGGTGACCCTGTACGGCGCGCGCGGCGACTACCAGATCAATGTGGAGGCGATCCGGCGCGCCGGCGTGGGGGCGCTGTACGAAGCCTTCCTGCGCCTGAAAGACAAACTCGGCGCGCAAGGCCTGTTCGACCAGGAACGCAAGCGTCCCCTGCCCTTGTTCACGCGCAGCGTCGGCATCGTCACCAGCCCGCAGGCGGCGGCGCTGCGCGACATCCTCTCCGCGCTCAAGCGGCGCGCGCCGCACGTGCGCATCGTGCTCTACCCGGCGCCGGTGCAGGGCCAGGGCGCAGCCGAGAAGATCGCCGGCGCGATTCAAACGGCTTCGCGCCGGGCCGAGGTCGACGTGCTGCTGGTGTGCCGTGGCGGCGGCTCGATCGAAGACCTGTGGAGTTTTAACGAAGAAGTGGTCGCGCACGCGATCGCCGCTTGCAGCATGCCGGTCATCGCCGGGGTCGGCCACGAGACCGATTTCACCATCGCCGACTTTGCCGCCGACCTGCGCGCGGCCACCCCGACCGCCGCCGCCGAACTGGCCGCCACGCCGCGCGCGGACTGGGTCGCGTCGCTGGCGGCCGATGCCGGCGACCTGCGCCGCGCCATGCGCCATGCCCTGAACGATGCGCACCAGGGCCTGGACAACTGGCAACGCCGCTTGCTCAGCCCGTCGGCGCGCATCGGCCACCAGCGCCTCGAGCTGGTGGCGCTGTCGACCGCGATGACGCACGCGCTGCGCGCGCCGCTGCAGCGCCAGGGCTATGTGCTGGCGCAACTGCGCGCGCGCTGGGCCAGCCATCGGCCCGATGTGCGCAGCTTGCGCAGCGAAATTGCCTCGCAGCAGCGCCGCTACGGCACCGCCCTGGCCAGCCAGCTGGGCCAGAAGCGCGATGCGCTCGGCGCGCTGGCGGCACAGCTCGAACTGCTCAACCCGCAGCGCACGCTCGAACGCGGCTACGCCATCGTGCGCGACGCCAAGGGCGCCGTGCTGCGCTCGCCGGCGCAGATCAAGCCGGGCCAGCCGCTCACGGTGCGCCTGGCCGAGGGCAGCGCCGAGGTCGGTGTGGCCAGCGTGCAAGCCCAGCTTGAATAATCGGATGCAAGGCCTTTTGCCGGCGCGAAGCAAATAAGCAACGAAGGCGCATCCGAATTACAATAGGCACCGGTTCAGTATCATCGACGCTTTTCCAAACAAAAAGGACACAACATGGAACACACACTGCCGCCTCTGCCGTATGAAATGGACGCCCTGGCTCCCCACATTTCGAAAGAAACGCTGGAATACCACTATGGCAAGCATCACCAGACCTATGTGACCAACCTGAACAACCTGATCAAGGGTACCGAGTTCGAAAACCTGTCGCTCGAAGAGATCATCAAGACATCCTCCGGCGGCGTGTTCAACAACGCAGCCCAGGTGTGGAACCACACCTTCTACTGGAACGGCATGAAGCCGAACGGTGGCGGCGCGCCAAGCGGCAAAGTGGCCGACGCGATCAACGCCAAGTGGGGTTCGTTCGACAAATTCAAGGAAGAATTCACCAAGTCGTGCGTCGGCAACTTCGGTTCCGGCTGGACCTGGCTGGTGCAAAAAGCCGACGGCGGCGTTGACATCGTCAACACCTCGAACGCCGGCTGCCCGCTGACCACCGGCGACAAGCCGCTGCTGACCTGCGACGTCTGGGAGCACGCTTACTACATCGACTACCGCAACGCCCGCGCCAAGTATGTCGAAACCTTCTGGGGCCTGGTCAACTGGGACTTCGTCGCGCAAAACGCGGCCTGAATGACCGACGCATAAATAACAGCCCGCCCATGCGGGCTGTATTTTTTTGTGGGCCGGCCACCTGCATCACTACAAGGAACAAGGATCAATCATGAAAGCACCGGACTTAACGCCGATCGAAGAACAGCTGTTCGCCCTGTCGCTGGTGTCGATCCGCCAGTTTAGCGACGAGCACCCTGACGAGAGTTTCTATGGCTTCGGCATCGACTGCATGGCCGACTCGGGGATGTTCCTGCTGTGTTTTAACAGCGAGGCGGCATTTGCCGAGACGGCAAAAGAATATATCGAGCGCTTCCAGTACAGCGCAGCCGACCTGGCCGCACTGAAAACCAATTTCGGCGACTGGAAATACCAGGATTTCAACCAGGACCAGCCGCATTGGGAAGCGGGCTGGGGCGCATATCGCGACGCCATCGAAGCCTATACTTTCGCCGACGAGACCGAGATCGAGGAAGCACACGCTTATGTCGAACAGTTAATGCGCTGCGCATGCCGCGTTTTGGTGCGGATCGAACGGTCCGGCGTCTTTGAACGCACCAACATGGACCCCGGATTCACCACCGCGGTGATGGACCATGATGAATCTCTCCAAGAAGCAACAGTCCGATTAAATAGTGTCCGCGCGGAATTTAATGACTGATTGCATTTAGGACAGATGGCAAGGCTTTTGTCAGTCGATTATCGAATTTCACCGCATCATCTCAGGCGTTTCTCTTAAAGAAACGAATATATGTACGGTTTACTAGTGTTGCTTTTCATGCACACAAATGTCCGCAGATCAGTCATAATGTTTGGCAACACGGCTGATTCAGCCCTTCCGAAAACCTTGGCGCACCCGCGCTTTTGACAGGAAAGTGACTTGAGAAGAATGGACGGTGACATGACTACCCCCCACATAGCCTGCTTGTCGCGGACGCGTCGTTCAAGCCCGGGTTTTCCTGCATTGTCGGGCCGTTCGATGGCCATGCTGGCCTTCCCCGCCGCCTTGTTCCTGAGCGGCGCGGTGCAGGCCCAGGCGGTCAATGCGACTACCGCCGCCGTCTTCTCGAGACCAGCCATGATCGGCTTGCAAATGTCGCTCAAGGCTGGCGCGAAACAGGGCAAAGTCACGCCGGAACAGTTGAAATGCGCGCAGGGACTCGATCCGGCCAGTCTGGACGAGGTATTCAAACAATTGCTGGCCTCCAATCTCGACAGCAAGGAATTGTTGCGCACCCAGTCCTTCCTGGCCAAGTCGGTCGGCAGGAAATTCGCCAAGCACGGTTATCTGGGCGTGTTCGCCGCCGCCGGCGAGCCGCTGCCGGAAGCGCTGCCGCGCTTTACCGAAGATGAAATGGTGGACTTCGAACAGTTCCGCACCAGCTCGGCCGGCGAAAAGCTGGTGACCAACAAAGTGCTTGAAACCCCGGCCGCACGGACAATCCTGAACGAGCGGATCGAAAAAGTGCTGGAAACTTGCGTTCCCCAGCAGTAATTTGACAAAGTGTCATCAAAGTGTAGCAAATTGTCCCCGCCGGTCTGCAACTGCCTTTTTTCGTAGTAGCTCTTATACAATGGGCGGCTAGGAGAAAATTCATGTTTCGAGTCATGCTGGTGGAGGACGATGCGCGCCTGGCGCAATTGGTCATGGAGTACCTGGCCGGGTACGAATTTACGGTCGACCTGGTCATGCGCGGCGATGCCGCGCTCGAACGTTTCAAGGCGCTCTCCCCGGATGTGGTCATTCTCGACCTGATGCTGCCCGGCCTGGACGGCATGGTGGTGTGCCGCCAGATCCGCGAACTGAGCGAAACCCCGATCCTGATCCTCACCGCGCGTGAAGATTCCTACGATGAAGTGTCGGTGCTGGAACAGGGCGCGGACGATTTCGTCAACAAGCCGGTCCAGCCGCGCGTGCTGCTGGCGCGCCTGCGCGCCCTGCTGCGGCGCGCCCAGGGCAAGGCTGGCAACGCCGACCCGGCGGCGCTCGAATTCGGCGCCCTGTCGATCATCGCCAGCGACCGCGTGGTGACCTGGCGCGGCGAACATTGCCTTCTCAGCAATACCGAATACAAGCTCTTGCTGGTGCTGGCCGAATCGGCCGGGCGCGTGCTCTCGCGCGACGCCCTGCTGAAAAAGATGCGCGGCATCGAGTTCGATGGACTCGACCGCAGCATCGACAACTGCATCTCCAAGCTGCGCCGCAAGTTCGACGATGTCGATTCCGAAAAGATCAAGACCGTGTGGGGCGAAGGCTACCTGTTTTCGCCATCGGCCTGGGCTTGACGGGACGCGGCGCGCAACGCGCGGGTCAGCGATAGAACATGATCTGCGACACGAATTCGACCGGTTCGTCGGACTTCTCCAGCACCACCATCACCAGCGGGCGCGGCCCGAAAGCGGACGGAATCAGCTGGCTGTGGCGTCCCAGTGTGCGCTCCTCGGTCGTCACGCGCAAGCTGCCCCCGATGCGCTCGATACTGCCGATCCCGATACTGAAGGAACCATCGCCGCGACTGCCGAGGAAGGCGGCCACCACCATCTGCTTGCTGAAGTCCACGCCCGGTAGCGGCCCCGGCGGATTATATTCCTTCCACAGTGCGGCCAGCGACTGGGCATCCTTGATGACCAGCTGGCGCGCTTCGCTGCAGCGAGCGCAGGCCGACCTTGTGACAGGCGCCGCCAGCGCCGCCGAACAGGGCAATCACCATCTCGTGGTCGAAAAAGACTTTTGGCGCCGGAGCCACGTTGACCCTGCCGGCGTGATGCTCGGCCCACACCGTGGCCAGCGTGGCGGCATCGCGGATCATCATCTGGCGCGGCGCCTCGATGCCCGTTGCTGTGTCATTGGCCAGCAGGCTCAGTGCCATGCGACTGCCTTCCTTGGGCAGGAAAAAACGTCCTTCATCCTCGTGCCCAGGGGATCGAACAGCGCCGTTGGGGGGGGCCATACAAGCAATTAAATAGTGGAAACCCGGCAGGATCGGCGCAGTCCGATTCGATGCGCACGGCACCACGCTCGTCCGAACAGAACAAGGCGGAGGGCGTGGCGCCATACAAGGCGTGCCGGCGGTTCCTGCCAAAGCAGGAACCGTACGTGTCCGACAACACATACTTTCCGTCGATCACGAACAAACGGTTGTGATAGTCAGCGCACGCATTGTCCCGCGCGCTCAATGAACGGGGTCATGTTGATGCCGGTGATGTCGGGAGGCGTTGGCGTTGGCGTTGGCGTTGGCGGCGCGGAATCGCCGCCGCCACATGCGGCCAGCATCAGCAAACCGGCCATGGGAAGAATCAGGTGCAAGCGCTTCGGTGTGGACATGGAAACCTCTCAAGAAGACGAACACGCGCGAGCTCGCAAGCTCGTGCGTAAACACAGCCGGTCCGGCATTGCGTACGGCCAGCGCCGAGGCGCAATGCGCGGATCAGCGGGAATACGATATCTGCGTCACGAATTCGACCGGGGCGTCGGACTTGTCAAACACCGCGATCGCCACCGGCAAAGCCGATTCCATGGCCGGAAAATTCTCGCTGTTGCGCCCCAGGGTGCTCACCACCGTGGTCACGCGCAGCTTGCCGCCAATGCGCTCGATACTGCCAATATCGATGCTGAACCCGCCATTCTCCGGTTGGCCGAGAAAGGACGCCACCACCATCTGCTTGCTGAAGTCCACGGTCGGATACGCCGCCCATGAGAATGTATCCTTCAACAGCGCGGCCAGGGACGCGGCATCCTTGACCAGCACCTGGCGAGGCTCTTTCTGCAAAGGCGCCCTCCGCTCGAAAGAGAGGAACGCGACCTCGTCAGGCTGGACGGATTCGAACACGACCGCGGCATCGCTACGGTCGATCACCACCATTTCCATCGGCGACGCAGGCGCGCCGGTGCAGGCTGCGCCGGGCGTAGCAGCGTCGCCTTGTTGATACGCGGCCAACAGTTTGTCGCCGCTGACCCGCACCGAGCGCAGGCCGACCTTGCGGCAGACACCACCGGCGCCACCGAACAGGGCAATCACCATTTCATTCTTGAAAACTACTTTTGGCAACGGAGCGGGACTGGCCTTGCCGGCGTTATGCTCGGCCCATACTGCGGCAAGCGTGGCGGCGTCGCGGATCACCATCTGACGGGGCGCCTGCACGCCTGAGACGTTCTCCTTGGCCAGCGGACTGAGGGGCATGAGGCTACCGTCCCTGGGCAGGAACAGGAATTCCTGCACGCTGATGCCATCCAAAGAATCAGGCGCGGACTTTTGCGCAAAGGTCATCCTTTGGAACAAGGGCAGCATCGCAGGATCGGTGCAGGTGTGGGTGAAGCGCGCGTCCGTACCCGAGCACACGACGACATCGGGCGTAGCGCCATACAGCGTGTATCGGCCCAGATTCAAGGGATTGTCTGGCATGCGGCAGATTCCCCTCACGGCCGAGAGCACATACTTCCGATCGAACACGACCAGACGGTTAAAATACTGAACGCACTCCATTTCCCGCGCACGCTGCACGAACGGGGCCATGTTGACGCCCGTACTCTCAGGGGGCGTTGGCGTTGGCATTGGCGTTGGCATTGGCGTTGGCGTCGGCACGGAGGTCGGCGTGGAATCGCTGCCGCCACCACAGGCGGCCAGCAGCAGCAAGCCCGCCGTGGGAAGATCCAGGCGCAGGCACTCAAGTCGGATCATGGATATCTTTCAAGAATTCGGGCGGGCGAGCGGACTGCCAGCACATGGAAATATTAATTGAATAGAAATGTTTTATGGGCGAATAGTAAACGCTTCCCCGGCAGCCGTCCATGCCGGCACGAAGCGAACTCATCGAAAAATGCGGAGAGCGGCGCGCCGTGCCACGTGCATTCGCGGGGGCGCCGAGAACACGTATTTTTTGTTGGCGACAAACAGACGGTTCGCATAGTGACCTCACGCGCTTTCGCGTGCGCGCTGCACGAACGGCGCCACCGTGATACCCCCACCACGGCATTGGGCGTGGGGTCCTTGGGGTACGTTTTCACGATCTGGGGCGTGCCTGGCAGGATGATGAGCTCGCCCGGCTTCGACAGCGGAGACTCCACCGGCGGCAGCGGCGCCTGGACTGGCGGCGCCGCCGGCGCGGGCAAGCCGGCGCGGGCAAGCCGGCGCGGGCAAGCCGGCGCGGGCAAGCTGGCGCGGGCAAGCCGCGCCGGCTTATTCGAGCAGCGGCGCGATCGCCAGCGGCGCGCTGTGGGTCACCAGCTGGCCTTTGTCGGCATGCTCGCCGAAACGGTAATTGACGACCCGGAAGCCCTCGTTGTTGTCGTCGCCAAAGGTGGCGCCATCGGCCACCGTCAGCAGGGCCACGTCGCCGCTGCCGTTGCGCAGCTTGACCACCGGATCGGCGCCCTTGCGCTGATAGCTCAGGCGCACGCCGGCGCAGCGCCGCGTGCGCGCCGAGGAATCGACGTGGCGCAGGTAAATCAATGCTTGCTCGCAGGCGGCGCGCAGGTCGCTCGTTTCGTACACGCCGTCCGAGCGCACCACGATCGAGACGCGCGCGCGGAACACGTACTGGCTCACGTTGCTGGTCAGGGTCAGGGCGGCGTTATCGTCGTAGGCTGCTTTGAGCAGGGGAAAGACGGCGCGCCCGGTCGGGTCCAGCGGCAGGCTCAGGCTGCTGGCCTTGCTGAGCAAGCTCAGTTGCAGGCCGGCGCCCAGCACGCCCTTCTCTTTCAACATCACCTGTAGGTGGTTCTGCAAAAAATTCTTGGGCCTGCCGTATTTTTCGAACACCACCATCGCGCGGTAAGCGTCGCGATAGCTGAGCCACTCCCCGGCTGCTTCATTGGCCGTCGTGCTGCCTGCAGTCAACAGCAAGGCAAGCATGGCGGAAACGTTGCGGAAAAATGGCATGATCAGAATCGGTAAGCAAGTCCGGTGGACACAGTGATATTGTTGGCGCGCTCGACCAGCGGGCTGCGCCGTGCATCACCCTGCAGGCGCGCCGCGCGCACCGCGCTGCTGACCATCCAGCCCGGCGACAACGCCAGGTTCCAGCGCGCGCTGACGGCCACGTCGCGCACCCCGCCGCCAGGCGCGTACGGCATGTTGCCGCTGTACATGGTGTCGCCCAAGCTTACCCCGAAATAACTTTCATTGTAGCTGCGATTGACCAAGGTCAAGTCCGCCGCCAGCGACACGCTGTTGTGCGGCGCGAGCGCGCGCGTCACATGCTGCAAACCCACGGTCCAGCTGGCGCCATGGCGGTCGCGCCCTGAGCCTGCCAGCAAGTTATTGGTTAAGCGCAAGGACGGAGTCAGATAGTAGTTAACAAACACGCCAGCCTGGAGGCGCGCACCGATGGTTTCGGTGCCGGCCAGGCGGTTGCCGCCACGTTGCCAGGTCGGCGCCGCCTTTTCCTCGAGCGGGGGCGGTGCCACGCTTGGATGGCTGGGCGTGCCGCCGGCCGGGGTGGCCGGCTTGTTCTGGGTACCGGTCAGGTCGAGGCTGGCGTACGGCGCACCCAGCACATCGTGGCTGCCCCCGCTGCCGCGGCGCGCCAGCACGGCCACCATCGGACCATACTCGAGCACCGGGTTGGACGACAGATGCAAGCCCGCACTCATGCCCGAGATAAAAATCCCGTTGCTCCACTCAATTTGCACAAGCGGCAAGGCAATGACCCGCTGCTCGCCCGACCCCTGATAGCGCGGGGCCGAGACGGCGCCGAGCCCGACATACATGTCGCTGCTGCCATCCGGCATCGGATTGCTTGCGGGAGTCTGGGCCCAGGCGGCAGGAACTGCGCCAGCCAGGGCAAGGGCAAAAAGGGTTCTCATGAATATCGCCGAAAAGATGATCAGCCGCCATTTTACGGCCTGCCGCCAACATCGCCGAAATTGCTGAGTTTTCGTCACGGCCGCGCGCGTTGCGGCGCCCCACGATGCGCCGATGGCGGGCGCCGTCGCGCGGCCCGCTGCATCGCCATCATGCTGGTACTACGAATAAAAAAAGCCCACGACACCGGAGCATCGAGGGCGAACGGAAAACCCGATGCGCATAGCTTAGATGCTAACGGTTTGCCTTTCCGCCTCGACATGTCTGGCAATTGTCGTAAATATGTATTCGACATCGCCCCACCGTTCGGCCCCGCCGTTCGGCCACGCCGTTCGGCCACGCCGTTCGGCCCCGCCGTTCGGCCCCGCCGTTCGGCCGCGCCGTACGGCCCGCTATTCGATCAGCGGCGCGATCGCCAGCGGCGGGCTGGCCGCGAGCACCTGGCCGGCGGCGTCGGCGAAGCGGTAGTTGACGACGCGGTAGGCGCCATGCTCGTCGCCGGGAAAGGCGGCCCCCAGCGCTACCGGCAACAGCGCCGCCTGCCCGTTGCCGCGCACGCGCAACTGCGGCGCCGGCCCGTCGAGCGGGTACACGAAGCGCACCCCGACGCAGGCGCTGGCGTGTGCGCTGGCACCGGTGTAGCGCTGGTAGTCGAGCGCCTGGGCGCAGGCGGCGCGCAGTTCGGCGCTGTCGTACACGCCGTCGGCGCGCGACATGATCGAGATGCGCGCGCGAAAACTGACCGGCCCGGCCCCGCCGTCGATCAGCAGCGGCGCGTTCTCGTCGAACGCGACCTTGAGCACCGGAAACACCGCGCGCCCGATGGCGTCGAGCGGCAGGTGTACGGTGCTGTCCTTGAGCTGCAAGCTCAGCTCGATATCCTCGGGCAGCGCACGCTTGCGCGCCGGCACCAGCTGGATCTGGTTCTGCAGATAATTTTTCGGCCGGCCATATTTCTCGAACACGATCATGGTGCGGTAGGCATCCCGGTAACTGAGCCATTCCGCCGCGGCGGCGCGCGTGCTGGCGCTGCCGGCCGCGGACAGCAGTGCGAGCAACAGGGCGAGATGGCGTGGCGCGTTCATGATCAGAACCGGTAAGCGAGGGCGGTGGACACGACAAAACCGTTGGGACGTTCCACCAGCGGGCTCTTGCGCGCGTCGCCCAGCACGCGGGTTGCTTGCAGGTTGTTAATCAGCAGCCAGGACGGCGTCAGCGACCAGTGCCAGCGCACCCCGGCGCTGGCGCCGTTGATGCCGGCGCCGGGCGCATATGCGCGGTTGCCGCTACGGAGCGACTCGTCCGGCGTGACGCCGAAAAAACTGCTGTTGTAGCTGCGGTTGACCACGCTCACGCCGGCCGCCAGCGCCACCCGGTGATGCGGCGACGATTGCACCATCACGCGCTGGATGCCCAGGTTCCAGACGACGCCGTTGGAACCCTTGCCGGCGCCGAGCAGGACATTGTTCGTCAGGCGCACATCGGGACTGAGATAGACATTCACGAAGCCGCCCAGCTGCAGGCGCGCGTCGACCACATCCATGCCGGACAGGCGGTTGGGGCCGGGGTGGCGCGTGTTCTTGCCGGGCTGGTCCGGGGTCGGCTCCCCCTCCGGCGCCAGCGAGGAGGTGTTCACGATCATGGAATTGAGCGACGCGCCGCCGAGCGCGCCCCCGTTGCCCGATTCGCTGCGCCGCGCCTGGACCGCCAGCAGCGGCCCGAATTCGAGCGAGGGCTGATCCGACAGGTGGATTCCGGCATTCATACCGGAAAGGAAGACGCCATTGCTCCATTCGCCCTGCAGCACCGGCACCGCCATGCGGCGCGGGCGGCGCGCGCCGTCGTATGCCGGGGCCGACACGAAGCCGATCCCGATGTACATGTCGCGGCTGCCGTCCGGCATGGGATTGACGGCCGGGGTGCGCGCATGGACGGGGGCGCAAGCCGCGCCGAGCAGGAAGGTCAACAGGATTTTCATACATGGGTCCGGCCCGGCGGCACGCTGGTGCGCGCCGCCGGGGAGCGGAAACGGCCTAGAGGTAGCGCGACTGGCTGGAAAACACCACCGGTTCATCCGAGCGCGGGATCTTGACCAGGTGGACCGGGTTGGTGAACGCCGCGGTACAGGCCGCCGCGAAGGTCGGCCCCGGCGAATAGTTCACGCTGCTCACGTGCAGCTTGCCGCCTTCGCGGTAGACGCTCTCGATCTTGCTGGAGAAACAACCGCTGTAACCGCCTACGCCAAACACGGCCACGACCATGTCCTTGGTGAAATCGACCAGCGGCGGCGCTTCACCGGTGGTGACCTTGCGCCAGATGGTGGACATGGTGCCGGCATCCTTGATCACGTAGTTTTGCAGCCCCTGGGTGTTGGCATAGTCGGTCCGGTAGACTTCGGTGAACGGCACTTCCAGGGTCGTGATCTTGACGAAGTCGACCACGGCGTTGACGCGCGGCACCACGATCATCTGCATCGGGTTGGCCACCACGGCGATGCACATCATGGCCGGATCGGGATCCTTGCGCTCGTAATAGATCACCAGGTGCTCGTCGACGGCGGCGGCGCGGCGCACGCCGAAGCTGGCGCAGGCTGAGTCATTGCCACCGAACAAGGCGATCACCATCTCGGTCCTGAAGTCGACCTTGGGAACGGCCGGGGCCGGACTGCGGGTTGCGCTGTGCTCGGCCCACAGGGCCTCCAGCGCGGCCTGGTCGCGCACCACCACGTTGCGCGCGGTGGCGACGCCAGAGAAGCGGTCGCTGGCGATGGTCTTGAAATCCACGCTCAGTCCATTTGCCGGAAGGAATTTAACTTCTTGAGCGACATGACCACGGCCGATATTGTCGACAAAGCCCCAACTACCGGCGCTGTTGGCCATGAACTTGAAATCGTCCACCATGGCCGGGTTCGCGCATTCGGTTTTGAGGCCGGCGATCGTCGACGTACTGCTGCAGATTTTCGCGCCGGACGCCAGGCTGGTCAGTTCAATACGCGTGCCATTGTCCGGGCAGTCACCCGACTGGACCGTCAACACATCTTTCTTGTCGATCAAGTAGATCGCGTTGCTCATATTGGCGCAGGTGGCCGTCTGGGCGCGCTTGATGAACGGCTCGATCCCGACGATCGGTTCCACCAGCGGCGTCGGCGTTGGCGTCGGCGTCGGCGTCGGCGTCGGCGTTGGTGTCGGTGTAGGTGTCGGTGTAGCTGTCGATATAAGTCTAAGTCAACGAGTAAAGGATAGCGTTGGCGTTGGCGATGGCGGTGGCGTTGGCGGAGGCGGTG
>NZ_WHJF01000099.1:0-25017 GCF_011682185.1 Massilia genomosp. 1 | reverse complement strand
GCTTCATTGAATGTCCCGTTCAATTGGGTAGGGACGCTATCGCCCGCGACATTCCGATTTAAGTTGAAAAACTCCGGCATCGGAAAAGTGACGCTGCGGCGGCGGTTTATGCAACATTCAGGCTAGCCAATCGGGCCGATTTGTAAAGATGTTTTGCGTGCGGCGCCCCCCTGCATCGGCCTGATGTCCACAGTTGTAAACAAAATCTGTGGATAAGTGTGTTAACAAGCCGCTCGCGAGGTCGTCAAGTCATTGCTTTTAAAGGGGAAAATGGCACTGCCCGATTTTCGGGCACGGTGGACAGTTGCCATTCGGCCTGAAGTTGCAAACAGAATCTGTGGATAAGTTTGTTAACAAGCCAGCCGCTGGCACGCTAAGTCATTGCTTCTAAAAATAAAAATGCACCTGCGTGCTTTTCGGGCAGGTGTCAGGGCGCCGGCGCCAGCGGCGTGACCGGCCCCACTGTCATGCCGCCGGCGCGGATGGCGGCGTCGAGCGCATCGATGCGCTGCTGCATGGCCGGATGCGAGGCCACGTAGTGCGACAGGCCGCTCGGGTCGGCATCGCCCTCTTTCAGGGCCGCAAACAGCTCGGTCGCCCCGCCCGCATGGCCGTAGCGGCAATGCAGGATGCGCAAGGCAGCCGCATCGGCCGCCGCCTCGCGCGTGCGCGAATACGTGGCGTCGCCCAGTTGGCCGACCGGCGCCAGCAGGTCGCTCAGGCCCGAATCGCTGCCGGTCAGCAGCGCCGAGACGCCGAACAGCACGATGCCGCGCCCCAGCGCGCGCAAATGGTCGCGCTGGGTGATGTGCGACAACTCGTGCGCCAGCACGAAGGCCAGGCCGTTTTCGGACTTCACCTCGTCGAGCAAGCCGGTGAACACGACGATATTGCCGCCCGGCAGAACTGCGGCGTTGGGGGTGTCCGACTTGTACAGGGTGACATTCGACGGCAAGCGCAGTCCGGCGCAGGCGCGCAGGCTGTCGACCAGCGCCTGCACCTGCACTTGCCGGGGGCGCTCGGCGGGCGCGGTCTCGATCGCCTTGGCCGGCAGCAGCGCGTACAGGCGCGCCTCGCTGTCGTGGTCGAGCCGCTCGACCACCGTATCGACGGCCAGCGCCAGCATCCAGAACAGCAGGGCCGTACCCGCCACCAGCCACAGCCCGATCACGAAAAAATCCTTCAGCGGATGCTGGTCAGAAATGTTGTCGTTATGTTCGGGCAAGGAGGGCTGGTATTTCATGGCGTTCTTACTTGGCGAAGTAGATGGCGGTGCCGTAGGCCAGCACTTCCACCGACGTCACGCTGCCGGGCCGCTTGCCGGAAATCGACATCGCTTCCAGGCGCAGGTTGACGATCTCGTGCGCGTTGGGGCAACTCTCCTTCAGGCGCAGCACGGCTTCGCGGCGGGCGCGGTCGATCAGCGTTTCGTGCGAGGTGACGGCGCCGCCGATGAACGAGCGCAATCCCAGCACGGCCTGCTTGAAGTAATCGATCGAGACCACCACGTTGCCATACACCAGCTCGCTGCGTTCGACCGGACGGGCCGGATCGAGCAAGGTCTTGAGCGAGGTCGATGGCAGATGCAGCCAGGTCTTTTCGCGGCTGTGGATCGATGCGTAGTGCTTGGCCTCGGCGGCGCGGCCGAAGAAATAGCCGACCACGACCAACACCAGCCAGAATCCGATGGCGACTAACTCACCCATCGTCTCAGCCCACGGTGACGGCGGTGCCGTACACATAGATTTCGGCGGCGCCGGCGGCCACGGACGAGGTCGAAAAGCGCACGTTGACGATCGCATTCGCGCCCATCTGCCTGGCCTGGGCCTGCATGCGTTCGATGGCGCTGTCGCGCGATTCGTTGAGCAGCTCCGTGTAACCCTTGAGCTCGCCGCCAACGATGTTTTTCAGGCCGGCCATGATGTCGCGCCCGACGTGCTTGGCGCGCACGGTGCTGCCCGAGACCACGCCGTGGCAGGTCATGATGGTTTTACCCGGAATGGTTTCGATATTCGTCATTAACATGAGTTACTTTCTTTACTACTTTAAGTGGACATTAATTATAGTTGCAATCCTGCCAATCAGATAGCTTTTCCACACACTCGACATGCCGGGAGCGCATGCATAGCGGGCGAAAACGCAACAGTATCGATGAGCTAACCCGTGCCTGTCGCGCGCCGCCCGGCCGCCACATGCGCAGCGCATGCACCCGCTGTTGCGGGCGCTGTGCGACGCGCGGGCCGGCCAGGGCGCGCCATCGCAGCGCGCGCCGCGCGCCGGCCAGCCCGTAGCTGGCACATGAAACTATTGAGCTTTCGCCACGAACTGCGTACAGTGGAAAGCTTGTTAAATACTCATTGCGCGTCAGACAGCCATCACCTTGATCGACCAACCCTCTTTTCCTGCTCTGGAAGAACCACTTCCTGCCGTCGGCAGCAGAGACGGTGTCGGATATGGCCGACATGGCTTCCAACAACGCCATTGGCGTCACCGCACTTCCCTCATTCCCACGGAGCCTCCAGCATGCGCCAGCAAGACCGCCAGAATCCTCAATTTTTCCCTGTTTCGCGCCTGACGCGCGCCGTCCGCGGGGCGCTGCACGCGAGCGCCTGCGCCGGCCTGCTGGCCCACGGCGCCGCCTCGGCCCAGGCGAGCGAGGCGCCGATGCCGAAGGTGGAGATCACCGGTTCGGCCATCAAGCGCATCGTCACCGATACCCCGCTGCCGGTGCAGATCGTCACGCGCGAAGAAATCGAGAAGACCGGCGTGACCACCGCCGCCGAACTGATGGCGCGCATCTCGTCGAACGTGGGCGGCCTGACCGACGGCGCCAGCATCAACGTCGGCGGCGACCAGCGCGGCTTCAACAGCGCCAACCTGCGCGGCATCGGCACCTCGTCGACCCTGGTGCTGCTCAACGGCCGGCGCATGGCCAACTTCGCCTCCCCTGGCGACGATTCCGGCGTGGACCTGAACAATATTCCGGCGGCGGCCATCGCGCGCGTCGAAGTGCTGCTCGACGGCGCCTCGGCCCTGTACGGCACCGACGCGGTCGGCGGCGTCATCAACTTCATCACGCGCAAGGACTTCCGTGGCGTCGAGATCAACGCCTACGCGCTCGGCACCAGGGAAGGCGGCGCCGGCAAGCGCGCCGCCACCCTCAGCCTGGGCACGGGCGAACTGGAAAAGGATGGCTACAATGTGTTCGCCGTGCTCGACGTGCAAGGCACCGAGCGCCTGAACACTTCGCAGCGCAGCTTCATCAATGAACTGCACATCCCGCAGCGCCTCGGCCATTTGCTGTCGAGCTATACCAGCCCGGCCAACATCCGCCTCTCCTCGACCCAGCGCGACCATCTGCAGGAAACCGGCTTCCTGCTCAACGGCCGGACGATTAGCAACCGCCAGATCAACCTGGCGATCCCGGCCTGCGCGCCGCCAGCCAATCTGTACCTCCCTAGCGGCACCGGCGGCGTGGACGCCTGCACCTACAACTACATGGGCGACACCGAGCTGTACCCCAAGTCGAACAAGCAGAACCTGCTCAGCCGCGGCGTGTTCAAGCTCGGCGCCGACACCCAGGCCTACGCCGAAATGGCCCTGAGCCGCTCGCGCACCAACTACGTCGGCTCGTCGGCGCGCGTGACCGCCTACATCGATTACCGCAAGATTCCGGCCCTGGCCAACAGCGGCCTGGACCAGCTCGACGACGACACCCCCGGCCAACTCCAGCTGCGCATGCGGCTCAACGAAGCCGGCATGCGCACCAGCGAACTGACCAGCGAAAGCCAGCGCTACGTGGCCGGCGTGACCGGCATCGCGGCCGGCTGGGATTACGACGTGGGCTACAACCACAGCGTGAACACCGTCAAGGACAGGGATACCCACGGTTACGTGCTGCTCGACAAGCTGCTCGCCGGCGTGGCCGACGGCAGGATCAATCCCTTCGGCCCGTCCGGCGCCGAAGGCGTGGCCCTGCTCGACAGCATCCAGGTCAACGACGTGGTGCGGCGCGCGCGCGGCACCATGGATTCGCTCGACTTCAAGGCCTCGCGTTCCTTGATGACCCTGGCTGGCGGCGACCTGGGCGTGGCGGTGGGCGCCGAAGCGCGCCGCGAGCGCACCGATTTCAATCCGTCGGCCTTGCTCATGAGCGACAACATCAACAACGATTCCGCGCCCGAAGGCGGCAAGGCCACCAGCGACCAGCGCAAGGTGGTCGCGGTGTTCGGCGAAGTGCTGGCGCCCTTCACCAAGCAGTGGCAGGGGCAGTTCTCGGCGCGCTACGACCGTTACCAAAAAGTCGGCGGCGCCCTGAGCCCGAAAATCGGCATGGCGTACACCCCGAACAAGGCACTCACCGTGCGCGCCTCGGCCGGCAAGGGCTTCCGCGCGCCGTCGATGTCCGACCTGTACCGCCCAACCGTCTACAGCAGCACCGCCACCCTGCCCGACCCGGTCTACTGCGCCACCGTCGATAACAACTATGCCGATTGCGCCACCAACTGGGATACGCGCCGCTACAGCAACGTCAAGCTGAAACCGGAAAGCAGCCGCCAGGTGTCGGCCGGCATCGTGATGGAGCCGAGCAAGCACTGGAACGCCAGCCTGGACTACTGGAAGATCAAGCGCACCGATCTGATCAGCGAAATCGGCGACGACATCATCCTCGGCAACCTGGGCAAGTACGGCAAGCTGGTCCACCGCGATGAAGACGGCGTGATCGAGTACATCGAACTGCACAAGGAAAACCGCGGCGCCCAGATCGCCAGCGGGCTGGACCTGGTGGTCAACCTGCGCAGCGCGAATACCGGCCTGGGCCGCTTTGGCGCGCGCCTGAACGGCACCTACGTGCTCGATTCGAAAATCCAGACCGGCACGGGCGACCCGTACATCAGCAACCTGGGCAAGTTCGTCACCGACAGCGTGGTGCAGCGCTGGCGCCACACGGTCAGCCTGGACTGGGACCAGGGTCCGCTTTCGGCCACCGTGTCCAACAGTTTTTCGGCCGGCTACGACGACCAGAACTCGGCCATCAATGTCGACAACGGCACTGTGGTGGCGGCCAACCGCGTGAAAGCGTATTCGCTGTGGGACATGTCGCTGGCCTATGAGTTTGGCAAGAACCTGAAACTGCGCGCCGGCGTGCAAAACCTGTTCGACAAGGCGCCGCCGTACTCGAACCAGGCCAACTTCTTCATCTCCGGCTACGACCCGACCTACACCGACCCGCGCGGACGGCGCTTTTATGGCAGCGTAAACTACGCGTTCCGCTAGGACGGTGCGGCCCATATTGCGGCTGGCGGCGGCCGGCTCGGTGATACTGGCCTCCTACCTCGGCCTGTGGCCGGTGCCGATCGACCCGGTCGGCTGGGACGCGCCCAGCGCGCCCGGCTATACGGGAGAGCACGCCGCCAACAGCAAGCTGGCGGGCGCGCAGCGCATCGAGCTGCACGGTGAAGTCGGGCCGGAACACGTGCTCGCAGGCCCGGACGGCAAGCTGTACACGGGCGTCAGGAGCGGCAACATCCTGCGCATGAACCCCGATGGCAGCGGCCAGGAGGTGTTCGCCGCCACCGGCGGGCGCCCGCTCGGCATGGCGTTTGCCGCCGATGGCAGCCTGGTGGTGGCGGACGGCGTCAAGGGTTTGCTGTCGGTCGCCCCAGGCGGCCAGGTGTCGGCCCTGGGCGACGCCCAGGCGCGTTTTCTCAACGCGGTGGCTATTGGCGCCGGCGGCAAGATCTACGTCACCGAATCGTCCACGCGCTTCACCCCGGCGCGCCACGGCGGCACCGTCGAAGCGGCCATGCTCGACGTCATGGAGCAGTCGGCCACGGGGCGGGTGCTGGAATACGATCCGGCCACGAAGGCGCTGCGCGAGGTGGCAACCGGTTTCTCGCTGGCCAACGGGATTGCCTTGAGCGCCGACGGCGCGAGCCTGTTCGTCAGCGAGAGCGGGCGCTACCGGGTGTGGAAGATCGCGATTGACGCCGATCAACTCGATGTGGGCAAGCAGTCCGCACAGGCGCGGATCGTGTTCGACAACCTGCCCGGCTATCCGGACAACCTGACCCGCGCGCCCGATGGCACGCTCTGGCTGGGCTTCGGCGGCCAGCGCAACGATCTGGACCAGATGGCGCGCAGGCCCTTCCTGCGCCGCGTGGTGCTGCGCATCCCGCGCTTTTTGTGGGCCGCGCCCAAGGCGGTCGGGCACGTGATGGCGTTCAGCGAAGACGGCAAGGTACTCGACGACCTGCAAGACCCGGCCGGCGCTTCGCCCCTGACCACCGGCGCCACCGTCAGCGCGGCTCGCCTGTACATTCACAACGCCGACGGCGGCGCGCTCGGATGGATCGCGCATCCGCCGCTTGCGGCCGATGCGCTCACCGGCGTGCTGTCGGGCAACCCGCGTTCCGAGGCAGCGGCGCCATGATCCAGGCAATCTATCCGATCGTCAGCCTGTTCCTGCCCGACAGCTTCCTCGCGCGCTCGATCGACGACATCAACGGCACGGCGCCCCTGCCCGATGCCGGCGGCGGCCTGGCGCGGCGGGTGGCGGCGGCGCGGGCAAAACCGATGAAGCTGCTTCATACCGACGAACTGTGTACCCTGCTGCGCCAGCGCGAGGGCGGCGTGCTGGCGCTGGCGCTGGCCTTGACCGTCGTCGGCCAGGAAGCGCTGATCCAGGCCGACGCCAGCCCCGGCGACCTGTTCAGGCTGACCCTGGAATACGACTGGGCCGACTGGCACGCGGCCCAGCGCTTCGGGATCGATCCGTGGGTGTGCCTGCTGGAGGCGCAGTCGGGCCTGGCCGGCCTGCGCGCGTCCATGGCCGCGCTGGAAGCGCTGTGTACGCGGCTCGATGGGGCCGCCACGGCGCAGCCGGCCGCGTATCTCGCTCCGGACCCGCGGCTTGTGCGCTGATCGCGCCATTGCGGCATGAGCCCGGCCCATCAGCGAACTTGATCGTCCGACGTCCCGGCGGGATAAATGACGTACCGATCCGCATCGAGCCAGGAAAATGCCAACGTTTGCCTTCTGAGGCTCACGGGATTACTGATTCCGCCTTCACGGCAGCGCGCCAAGGCTGCGCAGCAATCATGCATCCGGGCACTTGCGGTGGGGGTGCCAATTCCAGGCGCCGCCGGACTTGACCAGCTTGACCCGCCACGGCGCCATGTTGCCTTGGATGCACCGCGCCTGCGCGCTCAGTTCGCCGTTCGCCTCCCAGCGCGCTTCTGACAGCTCGGCCGCCTTGTAGTCCGGTTTGGTGGGATGCAGGAGATAATCGCCCCCGGTCCATGACTGGCGGCCGTCGAGCGCATAGACCGTCCAGCTTGCACCATCCCTGCCGTTGTCCTGCGACGTGGCCAGGTAGGCGCGCCGGTCGGCCGAAAACAGCACGGCGTCGCCGCCGGGGCCGACCTTGCCCGTTGCCTCGTTGACCAGCTTGCCCGTCAACTCGTCGCCATTGGCATGGGCGAGCAGGATGAAGCCCTCCTTGCGCTCGCAAAATGCATAGCGCTCGCCGTCCAGCGGCTCGTCGTAAGGCGGCTTGTCGGCGAATGCCAGGGTCTTGCCGGCGGCCTCGACCTGCAAGACATGCTTCGATTGCCGCTTGACCACGCCGGCGGCCATCGCCTTGATGCGCCGCGCTTCCAGGCCGGCCTTGCCGCTGTCGCCACAGTTCAATGCCAGGCTGGCCGCCTGCGCGGTTCCGGCCGCCGCCAGGACGGCCAGCACGGCGCCGCCATGCTGAAGATGCTTGTTCACGCGATTCCCCTTGTTATGGATAGCCTGCATTTCCTATCCATAATTATGCAACATCGGCCGCCCGCACCACGCGGCGACGCCGGATTTGTTTCACCGCTGTATGGTAAAGTCCAGTGTCGCCCGGCTTGCGGGGACGTGACAGCTTCCTGGCCAGAGGCACCGATGAACATTCGAAACCGACTTCTTAAACTGGTCCTGGCGATCCTGATTCCCGCCTTTGTGAGCGCGGCCATGACGGTCTGGTATGTCTACGATCAACAGCGCTTGGAACAGGGGCAACGCTTCGAGGAGGCTGCCCATGTCATGTCTTTGCTCATCGACAAGGAGCTGCAAACGATCGAAGCCACCCTGCGCGCCCTGGCAAGCTCGCCCGCACTGGACCAGCCGACCCTGGAGCAGTTCTACCAGCAGGCCGCCAGCCTGCCGCTAAAACCGAACTCGACCATCGTACTGTCGGACCTGGCCGGCATCCGCACCATGAACACCCGCATTCCCTTGGGCGCCGACCTGCCCGCAACCCCGTCCGCGGTGCATGCCTACCGCCAGCAAGCCGGGCCGCGCGAGAGCGTCATCACCGACCTGTTCTTCGCCCCGATCGGCAAGCGCCACGATTTCGCGGTCCAGGTTCCCGTGATCCGGCAGGGCCAGGTGCGCCAGTACCTGGCCCTGGGCGTGGGGGTCGAGAACCTGCCACCGCTGCTGATGAACACGCAGTTGCCGGCCGGCTGGGTCGGCGTGATCATCGACCGGCGCGGGGCCGTCGTCGCGCGCACCGAGCATGCCGACAAGTTCGTCGGCAAGATCGTTCGCGACGCCCTCCTGCGCCGCATCCTGGCCGGCGAAAAGGCCGGGGTCCACATCGGCACCACGCTCGATGGCGTGCGCACGGCCGGGTATTTCTCGCGCAGCGACACGTCCGGCTGGACCGTCGTGCTCAATGTGCCGCTTGAACAGATCCGGCGCCCGGCGGCCCATGCCGCGATCTTCCTCGCCACCATCCTGGTGCTGGTGCTGGGCGCCGTGCTGGCGCTTGTGCGGCGCTACGCGAAGCGCACCGTGGCGCCGATCGACGCCCTGCGCCTGGCCGCGCAGCGCATGGCGCGCGGTGAAACGGTCACGCATACCCCGTTCGGGCTGGCGGAAACGGATGCGGTCGGGCTTGCGCTGAGCAACGCCAGCGCGGAAATCGCGCGCAATAAGAACGAGCTCGAAGCGCGCGTGCGCGACGCCGTCATCAGCGCCGAGCGCGCCCAGCGCGCCTTGCTGCAGGGCCAGAAGCTCGAAGCGCTGGGGCGCCTGACGGGCGCCATCGCGCATGATTTCAATAACGTGCTGCAAACCTTGTCGGCCGCGGTGCAACTGCTGCAAAAAACCCAGGATCCGGCGCGCCTGGCCTGGATCGCGGCCACCTGCCAGAAAGCGATCGACCGCGCCGCCGCCCTCACCGCCCAGATGCGCTCGTTCGGCAGGGATGCGATCGGCGCCGGCGGCAAGGTGTGCCTGTCGATCGCCAACGCCACGCCCGGTGCGCCGCTCGACACGCTCGCCAAACGGGCGTCGGCATCGCGCGATGCGGTTGCTGTTGATATAATCGCCATTCGTTTTGACCATCCTCCCACGAAAGAATCTGCATGCGCATTGAACACCGCAACAACGTCAAGGTATGCGGGCACGGCCCGGCCACGCTGGTGTTTGCGCACGGCTTCGGCTGCGACCAATCCATGTGGCGCTTCCTCGCGCCCGCCTTCGAAGACCGCTATCGGGTGGTCCTGTTCGACTCGGTCGGCAGCGGCGCGTCCGACGCGGCCGCGTACGAGCGCGACAAGTACGGCACCTTGCATGGCTATGCCGACGATGTGATCGAGATCGTCGACGCCTTCGCGCAAGGCCCGGTGGTGTTCGTCGGCCATTCGGTCGCGGCCATGGTGGGCGTACTGGCAAGCGTCAAGGCGCCCGCACTGTTCGCCGCCCAGATCATGGTCAGTCCGTCACCCTCGTACATCAACGATGGCGACTACATCGGCGGCTTCGAGCGCGAAGATATCGACGAACTGCTCCAGACCCTGCAAGACAACTATCTCGGCTGGTCGAGCAATATGGCGCCGGCCATCATGGGTGCGCCGGCGCAGCCCGAACTGCGCCAGGAACTGACCAACAGCTTCTGCCGCAACGATCCGGAGATCGCCGCCCATTTCGCGCGCGTGACCTTCCTGTCCGACCACCGCGCCGACCTGCCCCGTTCGACGACGCCGGCGCTGATCCTGCAATGCACCGACGACATGATCGCACCGCTGTCGGTCGGCCGGTACATGCAGCGCACGCTGCCTGCCAGCGTGCTGGCCCTGATCGACAATATCGGCCATTGCCCGCACATGAGCGCACCGTGCGCCAGCACCGATGCGATGCGCTCGTTCCTGGCCGCGCACGGCCTGCCCTGACGGCCATGTCCGAACGCGATTTTATCCTGGAGCAGGAAGCGTTCGCGGACGCGGCCTGCGGCCTGATGATCACCGACACCGGCGGCGCCATCCTGCGCACCAACCGCACGCTGCTGGCGTGGCTGGGCTACAGCGACGCCGAGATGACCTCTGGCATGCGCCTGCAAGACTTGCTCAGCGTGGGCGGGCGGCTGTTTCACCAGACCCACTGCGCACCGCTGTTGCAGTTGCAAGGATCGGTCAGTGAAGTGCAGGTCGACCTGGTGCGCAAGGACCGCAGCCGGGTCCCCGCCCTGCTCAATATCGCCCGGCGCCGCGCGGGCGATGGGTGTATCGACCAGGTGGCAATGTTCATCGCCAACGACCGCCGGGCCTACGAGCGCGAACTGCTGCGCGCACGCGCGGCGGCCGAAACGGCGCTGGCGGCCCAGACCGGGGCCGAAGCGAAACTGCGCGAAGCGAACCAACAACTGTCGCTGGCCGACCGGCGCAAGGATGAATTCCTGGCCACCCTGGCGCACGAACTGAGAAACCCGCTCGCGCCCATGCGCAGCGGCGCCGACCTGCTGAAGATGACCATGGGCGCCAACGCGCCGCACCAGCGCATCGTCGACATGTTCGACCGCCAGTTGCGCCACATGTCGCACCTGGTCGACGACCTGATGGAAGTGGCGCGCATCAGCCAGGGCAAGCTGGTCCTGCGCACCGAACCGGTGTGCCTGGGCGACGTCGTGCAGGCGGCGGTAGCCGACATCCAGGCCCAGGTCGGCGCCGCCGGCCACGCGCTGACCCTGGCCCTGCCCGAGCGGCCCTTGTTCGTGCAGGGCGATCCGACCCGGCTGGCCCAGATGCTGGTCAACCTGCTGACCAACGCCTGCAAGTACACGCCGCATGGGGGACGGATCGCCCTGGCGTTGCGCGAAGACGACGGCGCGGCCGTCATCGCGGTCTCCGACAGCGGGATCGGCATCCCGCCCGAGGCGCTGGAAAGCGTGTTCGGGATGTTTTCGCAGCTCCAACCGGCGCTCAAGCGGGCCGATGGCGGTTTGGGAATCGGCCTGGCGCTGGTCAGGGGCCTGGTGGAACTGCATCAGGGCAGCGTGTGCGCCAGCAGCGCCGGTGCGGGAAAAGGCAGCACGTTCACAGTGCGCCTGCCGCTGTCGCAGCAAGCGGCAGGCGCCGCCACGCGCGGCGAGGCCGCGCCCGCCAGCGGCGCGGCGCTGCAATTGCTGGTGGTCGATGACAACCGCGACGCGGCGCAGATGCTCACGGCCGTACTCGACCTGAACGGCTACCGCACCGCTGTCGCCCATTGCGGCGAACAGGCCGCCGACTACCTGCAAGCGCATGCGGTGCATGCCTGCATCCTCGATATCGGCCTGCCCGATATCGACGGTTACGCACTGGCGCGCCGGATCCGCACCATGCCGCTCGCCAGGCAGCCGCTCCTGATCGCCCTGACCGGCTGGGGCCAGCCGTCGGACGTGGACGCCGCCATCGCCGCCGGATTCGACCATCACCTGTCCAAGCCGGTCGAAGCTGCGGCCCTGCAGCGCCTGCTCGCTGGCGTCGCGACAGGCTGACAACGCACGCCGCGGCTGGCTCACTTGCGCTTGGCCGCCACGCCCGCAAAGCGGGTCCACTCGACGTTGCCGTCGAAGGACTTGATCTCGTTCCAGCCCGGCTCGAAATCGCCATCCTTCAGTTCCAGCAATTCGCGCTCGAGCAGTTGGCGCAGGGCGGCCACGGCGCCGGTCTTGCTGCCGCTGAAGGGGCGCGTGACCAGCACGTTTTGCACCGCCAGCGCCTGCACGTTGTAGACGCCGATGTTCTTGTAGCTGAACGGGCGCACGCTGTACGGGCTGCTGGTCGGCACGTCGAAGCTGGCCAGGGTCAGGCCGCTGTTTTGCGCCAGGCGGCTGATCTGCCCGTGCGGCCAGCCGGCCACCGAAAAGGCCGCCCAGGCTTCGCCGGAGCGCACTTTCTGGAACGCGGCGGCGTCGCTGTCGACGTCGATGTAGCGCATGTTGTAGCCAAGTAGCTTGTCGAGCTGGCGCACCATCAACTGGGCCGAACCGACCAGCACCACCGGCGCGCCGCGCAGCTCCGACATCTTGGTGATGCGCACGGTGCGCGTGTCGCCCTTGAGCACGCCGTACTTCTTCGGCCCCTCCAGGGTGAAGCCGTTGGCGGAGGTGACGATGTGCAGGTAGTTGCTGTTGAGCGAAGCGACCACCAGCAGCGCGGCGATGCTGGCGTCGCCTTCCGCCATTTTCTTGAGCGCGTCCAGCGGCACGATGCCGACGTCGGCCTTCTTGATCGACAGCGTGGTCAGGTTATCGAGCCCGCCCTCGGTGTTCACTTCGCACAGCGGCACGGTGTTTTTCGACACCCGCACCAGGTCGGCGTACAGCTTGGAGTAGCCTTTGCCGGCGGGGCCGGTGGCCACTTTCAGGCCATCGCAGGCGGCCGGCGGCGCGCCGTCGAGGCGGGCCGCGTGGGATGGCGTTGCGCAGAAGGCCAGGGCGAGCGTCAGGGACAAAGGGATCATCTTGGTTTTCATGGTGTTTTCCTTGTTGTTATATGAATGCGCGTCTAGAAATTGAAGTTCTTGTTGGTCTGCTGCTGCGCCTCGGCCGGCTGCACCGGCGTGGCGTCTTGCTCGTGCTGCGTTGCGACCAGGGCGGCGGCCAGGACCAGCAAGAGCACCACCACGGTGCCGCCCCAGCGTATGAGTTTCCAGAACATCGTCAGCTCCTTGTTGTTTGCATGCTGCCCATGCGGATCGACGCCAGGTCGATCGCCATGCCGTCGTCGAAAGACAGCGCCTGTGCGTTGCTGAGTTTTTCGGCTTCCATTTCGAGCTCCGAGAACACCTGGTTGAAGTTGTCGCGCACGCTGTCGAAGGCTTCGTCGGCCAGCATCTGGTTCAGCAGTTCCTGGCCGCTGGTGGCATTCAGGTTTTGCAGCGCGGCCTGGCCGGCCTGGCCGAAGCGCCATTCGAACTTCTTGTCTTCGACCACCTCGCTCAACTGCACCAGCGCCAGTTCGGCGTTCTTGTATTTGACGACCAGCAGCACATGCGCGTCCCGCATCGCCTTGACCGCGTTTTCCTGGCGGCTGGCGTCGTAGCCGGGCTTCTGGCGTTTGCGCTCCTCGATCATGTCGGTCATGCTTTTGATCTGCGCCCCGATGCGCACCACCGACTGCTTGAAGGCGAGCACGCGTTCGCGCTTTTGCAGCAGGAAGTTCTGCAACTGCGCGATCGGGTTGGCGCGCGCTTCGGCCTTGCGCGCCGCCAGCAAGCGGTTTTCCAGTTTCTGCCCGAGCAGCGGCAAGGCCTGGAACAGGCCCACGCCGACGGCGCCGACCAGCATCAGGGCCAGCAGCCCCAGGCCGCCGCTGAGCGCGCCCCAGATGAGCGGCGCCAGCGCGCCCAGCGTGAGCACGGCGCCGGCGCCGGCCGCGACGCGCAGCGCCCACACTTGCTGGCGGCCGCTGAGATGGAACGTGAACGTTTCTTTGTTGCCGGGGATGCTCATGCGGGCTCCTGGTTGGTTGACGGCGGGTGTCCGCGACGGATCGTCGGGACGAAAAAAAAGCATCCCGAGGGGATGCCTTTTGATATCGATGCTGCGCGGGATGTTCAGGGTACGCGCGCCGGAAGGGGGACTATCCGGCGCCGGGCGCGTCCGCGTGGTGCGCGGCTTGGTGTTCCTTGTCGTGTTACCGGTCATGGTGACCGCCTTGATTGTTGTTTTTATGGGTCCCACTCTAGCGCCGGAATATGACGGCTTGATGACAACAATCGATTGATCCACGTCACCTGCCACTTGAAGACGCATGAGCGGACGACTTGAAAAGCCTGTCGCTCCAGTGAAGTCGTGCGCGCCCCGCCCGCAAACGCCCCCGACGCCTCAGAACTTCAGTTCAGCGATCGCCCGCAGCACGGTATAGGTCGGCGCCGTCACGGTCTTGGTCTGCCACAACGCCTCGCTTGCATAGCGTGACTGTTTACGATCATCTTCATGCAGCAAGTTCGACGCGCTCAGGCGCAGATGCAACTTGGGCGTACACTTCCACAGCACATAGCCCTCAAGCACGCGCTTGTTCGATTCGCTCGATGTTTCATTGCCCGACAGGCGCACCGTCCCGTTCCTCGCATACCCGACCGTCGCCCCCGCCGACACCGGCGCCGCGCTGAAGCTGTAGTCGGCCCCGACATTGACCGACAGCGGCGCCTGCTTGCCGATCCGGTTGTCCGGTCCCGGCACCGCGTCGAGCGCCGACCAGGTGCGCGCGAGCGAGGCGCGCACGTCCAGCGCCGGGGCGCCGGCGACCAGCTGCGGCAGCTTGAATCTGGTCTCGAGCGTGATGCCGCGCGCCAGCGCCCGCCCGCTGTTGAAGGGACGCGCCACCCAGCGCTCGCCCTCGCGCACGGTGCGGGTCAGGGTCGCATCGTCGATGCGGCGCGCGAACAGGCCCACGCCGAGCATGCCATCCTGGCTCAGATAGTGTTCGTAGGCCAGGTCGAGCCCCAGCGCGCGCTCGGGCCGCAAGTCCGGATTGCCGCTGGTATCGGGCCGGGTCACCGTGTTCACCACCGACACGCTGCGCCCGGCGATCAGGCTCTCGCTCGACGGCACGCGCCAGGTGCGCGCCAGTCCCAGGCGCAGCTGGTCCGACTTGGTGCCGGGCAAGCGCCATACGCTCTGCAGCACCGGACTGGCCATGCCCCTGGCAAAATCCACCTGCCGCCCGAGGTTGTTGGCACTGTGCAGTTCCACCCGCTCCCAGCGCAGGCCGAGATACAGCGCCACGCGCGCCGTGACGTCCCATTCGTCCTGGGCGTACAGCGCATAGCGGCGGCTGTCGACGCGAAAAGCGCTGCCGGCCTGGTCGAGCCGCGAACGCGCATCGATCACGTCGCTGCGATGGTAATGGTCGCGGTCGCGCTGCACCTCGGCGCCGCTCACAAAGGCGTGCTGGTCGCTGTAGGCCGTGCGCAGCTTGGCCGAGGCCGTCACGCTGCGCTGATGATTGTCGCGCGCAGTATCCTGGCGGTTGCGCAAGCGCTGCGCGCGGTCGACAAAATCGACCCCGCTCGACCCTTCCGAGCGCGCATAGGTCGCGCCCGCTTTCGCCTCCAGCTTGCTGCTCGCGCCAAGCGCCTGCACCCAGCTCAGGTTGTTGCGGATCGTTAGCGACGAACCGTCGCTGGTGTAGTTCTCGTTGGCGAACGGCGTCTCCGGCCCGCGCAAAAAACCGGTGCGCCCGGCACCCGCGCTGTCGTACGTGGTGCCCGACAGATAGCTTTGCAGCGCCAGCGCATCGCCGGCGCCGAATTTTTTGCTGATGCGCGGCGCAAGGCTCCAGTTCCAGCCGCGATCCTCGTTGAACTGCCTCATCTCGCGCAGGATGGTCCCCTCCGCGCCCGCGCCTTCGGTGCGGGTCAGGTAGGATTCGTCGCCGCTCAGCTGGCGCGTGGCGGCCGTCACCAGCCAGGCCAGCGTGTCGTCCTGTCCGCTCCAGGTGCCGGAGAGCTGCGGCTTGGTGCGGTCGCTGTCGTGATAGACGCCGGCGCGCAGTTGCCGCTGGTTCTTGCCATTGCTGCGCTTGAGGATGATATTGATGGTGCCGGCGATCGCCTGCGTCCCCATCTCGACCGTGGGAACGGCGAGGATCTCGATGCGCTCGACCACGTCGGGAGCGAGGTTCTCGAGCGAGAAGTTGGGCGGGGCCGGCTCGCCGTTAAGCAGGATGCGCACATAGCCGCTGCCCAGGCCGCGCATGCTCACTTCGCCGCCTTTGCGTCCCGGAACGCCATTGACCACAAGTCCGGGCTGGCGCCGCAGCACGTCGAGCACGCTGCCGTCGCCA
The DNA here is from genome assembly GCF_011682185.1 of Massilia genomosp. 1. Lineage (NCBI taxonomy): Bacteria > Pseudomonadati > Pseudomonadota > Betaproteobacteria > Burkholderiales > Oxalobacteraceae > Massilia > Massilia genomosp. 1. The sequence goes on along the minus strand of NZ_WHJF01000099.1, from coordinate 8,926 downwards.
TAGCGCACCAGCTCGGCCGTGCCGACGGTCTGGCGGAAGGTGTCCGAGCTGCGTTGCTCATCGGTGCGCGTGGCGGCGATCTCGACCTGCGGCAGCGGGGCCGGCGCGCCTGTCACGGGCGCGGGCGCCACCGGCTGCGCACGGGCCTGGCCGCACAGCGCCATGACGGCCACCACTGAGGGACTCAGAAACAGGGAAAACTTGGTCAACGTCATGGCAAGGTCGAATGAGAGGGTGAGCGCGGACCGCGCCGGGATCATCATTCATTTTGCCAACAATGTCAATTTCTAAATTTTGCATGCAATGCAAGTTTGCCGGCCTTGCGGGCCACGCGTGTCAGGGCTGGTGCGCCCGGCGCGGTAGAATGGGAAGCAAGCGACACGGTCCTTGCGCTCCCCGAGCCCAGCCCGACGATGCCACCACGCTCCACGCGGAAAGACGAGCGCCATGCACATCAGCCAGCATCCGACCCACACCCTCGACTTGCGCGTGCGCGAGCTGCGCCAGCTGTTTAACTCGCTGGACCCGACGCCCTTCCTGAACAAGGATCTCGACCGCGCCTGCGAAGCGTTCATCGAGAACTGGGCGCTGTCGCTGCCGCACGATTGCCACCTGCACCTGACCATCCATATCGACGAGCCGGTGGCGGCGGAAGAAGCCGGCGCACTGGTGGGCGACGCCATCCACAACTATTACGGCTACAAGATCGGACTGGTACGCGGCGAACTGAGCCAACTGCTGCGCGTGGGCCGGCTCAGCCTCGTCATCGGCCTGGTCTTCGTGGCCGCCTGCCTGCTGCTGGCCGAGGCCATCACCAGCCTGATCCCCGGCCCGACCGCCAAGATCGCCCGCGAAAGCCTGACCATCATCGGCTGGGTGGCGATGTGGCGCCCGGTGCAGATTTTCCTGTACGACTGGTGGCCGCTGAAGGGACGCATCAAGGTCTTCGACAACCTGCGCTTCGCCCGCGTCAGCGTGGTACTCACCTGATTGAACAGCCTGTTGCAAATGAGCATCGCGATATGGGGGCGCATGCAACAAGACTTCTGGCAAGCCAGGCAATTTGATCCATAATCGACCATCCAGTGTCCGCCGGCCGCGACAGCAGTGCGGACACGCGTCCCGCTGGACTTGCCACCACGACTTTCGGGTTGTTATGCCGCTACCGTCTCGCCTGCTCCTGTGCCTTGCGCTCACCGTCTGCCTGCCGGGCGCGCCCTTGCTGGCCGCAGCGCCCGCCGGGGCGCTGGCCGGCGCCGAACTCGATGCGATCCGCACCCTGTCGCATAGCTCGACCCTGGACGCCCTGGCGCGGCTGGAGGCGCTGCAGGCGCGCACCGGCAAGGACGCGCCCTACCCGCTGCGGCGCGACCTGCTGCGCACCGAAGTGGCGCTGCGCGAAGACGCCGGCCAGCCCGAGCGCGCCTATGCGCTCGAGCGCCAGGCGCTGCTGCTGGCGATCGACAACAACGATCCCGTGTTCGCGGCGCTGGCCAGGCTGGGCGCGGTGCATCAGTTGCTCGACCAGAACCGCACGCACGAAGCGCAGGACGCCCTGGCGGAAGTCCGGGCCGGCCTGCCGCAACATCCGCCCCTGATGCTGCGCATTGCCCTGGGCAGGTCCGAGGGCGACGCCTTCAATGCCAAGGGCCAGTTCGACCAAGCGCTGGCGTCCTATCTGCAGGCGCTCACCTTGCAGCAGGACGATCCGAAGGCCGGTGAAAGCCGCGCCCAGCTGCTCACGCGCATCGCGCGCGTCTACATCAACATCGACCATCCGGCCAAGGCGATCGAGACCATCGGCCAGGCGCTGCGCGAGCCCGGCCTGCCGGCGCGCAGCGTGGGGCGGCTCCAGTTCACCGACGCCATCGCCCTGCTCAAGCAACAGCGCGACAAGGAAGGCATCGCCGCTTTCAACAACGCCCTCGCCAGTGCCACGCGCGCCGGCCAGACCGGGCTCGAAGCCGAGGTGCGCGCCAACATCGCCGACTATTTCCTGCGCCAGCACGACTACCCGCGCGCCGAACACGAGGCGCGGCTCGCCTTGAGCGCATCGGAGCGGGTCAAGGACGAGAACATGGTTCTCATGGCCAAAGCCAGGCTCGGCTTCGCGCTGATGGGCCAGCAACGCGTCGCCGAAGGACTTCCCTACGTCGATGCGGTGATCGCCAACATGGAACAGGCCGGCGCCATCGCCGACGTCGCTGTCATGCTCGACGAAAAGGGCCGCATGCAGGAACAGGCCGGCTTGTACAAGGACGCGCTGGCGACGGTGCGCAAGCAGCAGGCCGCGCAGCGCAGCGGCGAGCGCGCCGCGCGCGACCGGGCCGTTGCCGCCTTGCAGGAAGAATACGAGGCTGGCCAGCGCACCCGCCAGACCGATCTGCTGCGCCGCGAAAACCAGGTCAAGGACGCCGAGCTGCGCAGCCGCCACCTGCTGCAACTGCTGACCACGGTCGGCGCCCTGCTGATGGTCGCCGCCGGCGCTGTGGTCTTGGTGCTGTACCGGCGCTCGGCCGGCGCCAACGTGCGCCTGCACCAGCTCAGCTCCCAGCTCAGCTATCACGCGCGGCACGACGCCCTTACCGGCCTGTACAACCGGCGCTCGTTCCTGGAACAAATGGCGGTGCGCGGCAAGCGCGAGCGCCCCGCCGCCGATCCGCGCAGCGTCGACTGCCTTGTGCTGATGGACATCGACCACTTCAAGCAAATCAACGACCGCTGGGGGCACGGCGTGGGCGACGCGGTACTGGTCGAGGTGGCGCGGCGCCTGAGCGCGGCGATGCGCGATTCCGACATGGTGATGCGCTGGGGCGGCGAGGAATTCCTGATTTACGCCCCGGCGGCCGACCCGGCGCACGTGGCCGACATTGTCGCGCGGGTACTGGAGGGCACTGGCGCCACGCCAATCGAGGCCGGCGCGGGCAGCGTGCCGGTGACCCTCAGCGCCGGCGTGGTCACGCTGCCCCTTCCCGGCGCCGCACCGGAGGATGGCGACTGGGAACCCGGCATCCGCCTGGCGGACTGGGCGCTGTATCACGGCAAAAAGAACGGGCGCAACCAGGCGCATATCGTTACCGGCCTGCTGGCGCCGCTCGCGTCGGTGCTGGCCGCGCTCGACGGCGCGCACGCCGACGCGGCCGGCCTGATCGAGATGGCCTGCGTACATGGCCCGCAGCGCAACACGTGAACGCGCTGGCCGGGTTAAGAAACGAAACGCGACAGCAGCCGGATATACGCACTCTGGTAGCCGTTCGAATTCTCGGTCACTTCCCATGAGTTCAGCGGCCAGGAATCGTTGAAGTCCACATACGACTTCTGCGGCGGCTGGCCGGTCGGCGGCGTGGGCGACTGTGCGCCGCACAGCGGATGCACCGCGGGGCAAGCGTTTTCCCAGTGATAGCCGGGATTGGGGCCGCCCACCAGCAAGCCCGGTGGCGGGCCGTACGTGGAATCCTTGACGCTGTCCCATTTGGCCGAACCGTGTACGAACCAGGTGTGATAAAACTGATCTACCGGATTGCTGGCGCCGAGCCCGCCCATATTCGACAGATAGACTTTACCGAGCGGAAATGGGCCAGGTAGGGGTCGGTCCGGGCGCTCATCGCGCTCCAGTGGTCGGTGCCGTCCATGCCGCTGACGTAGGCCGCGCGCACGGCGGCGGCGGTGGCTGGCGTGGCGCCAGGCAAGCTGGCGTGGTGCATCAGGGCTTGCTGCAGCGCCGCTTCGAACGGCGACACGTAGTTCCAGTACTCGAACAGATGGGTATTGCGGTACTGCGCATCGACAACGCTGTTGTAGGCCGCCTTGCCGGTCAGCTGGTACAGGTTGATGGCGGCGGCGATCTTGTGGCCGAGACGGCCGTAGTCGTCGGTTTCCTGCTGTCCGGCGCCCAATCCCTGCGAGTTGCAGGCAGGGTCGTTGTTCTTGAACAGGACATTCGGATTGGCGACGGCCCAGTTCCAGGCGCGCTGCGCGCATATTCTCAGCGCATTGCCGTAACTGGCCAGCCCGGCTTCTCAGCAGCGTCAATGGCGACATTGCGGCCACTGGCCTTTTCCACCCCGTCCGGCAACTTCCCGGACACCGCTGAGATCTCCCAGCTTCTGTGCAGATTGCTTCCCGACATGCGCAGGGTCTTCGACCGCGCGGGATCAGAACATGACTTGCGATTACCGCCATGTTCCATGTTGCCTTCCGAGTTAGTCAACGTCGTCGGCATCCCGATTCCTTGATTTCGCGGCTCAATGGCTGGCCTGTCGGTGTCCCCTGTCAGCGCTTCGCCGCACACCTCACGATGTGCTACGCATGACTCGGGGTCAGAGTGATTCGCCATATCTTCCCTGTATTGAACTTTCATCAACTACAATCTGCCAGCTTATGCTGGCGCACTAACTATTCAGCCGCTACGCCACTGGCATGATTGGATCGCCAGTAAATGCGCGGCGGAGCACTTCCAACATGCTGTGACCCTGTCTGCGTAGAGTGTCCAGGCAGGAGCGGATGACGCAGAAATTGTCGGCGCCTTCGACGGTGCGGAAGCAGCCCGAAACCTTCTGTTTTACCTTGGGCATACGCACGGCCCGTTCGGCCACGTTGTCGGTGAACGGTACGGCGAAGTCTCGAATGAACAACAGGACGGCGTCGGCATGTTTGCGGAAGCGCCGGAGCAGATTGCAGGCGACTGATTGCTTGGCGCGGCCGCCCTTCCAGATGGGAAGTTCGACTTCGGGATGCAGTATTTCCCCTTCATCGATGATAGCTGTTGAAAATGGATTCAAAACAGATTCACCTGGGCTGAGGCATGAGCGACTTGAGCGCGATGGCGATCGCAGCGGCAATCATCGCGCTCGTTGGCGGGCACGTCGGCTGGGAGATCCGCGGCTTGTTTCGTGCAAAGGCGGCCGACGCCAGGCTGCTCGCGCACGGCGATATTTGCTACGCCAAGGTCGTCAGTGCGCGCCAGAGCGGCACCCTGATCAATGACCGGCCGCTGTGCGTGGTGTACCTGGTGGATGTGCAGGGGCCGGCAACGCAGCGCGACATCGCCCAGGCCATCGACGCGATCAATCTGCCGGCAATACAAACCGGCTGTACGGTCGCCTTGCGGGTAGAGCGTTCCAGCGGGCGGGCGCTGATTGATTTTTCGCGCTCCTGAACCTTGGCGTGCGGCGCTTAAACTGAGTAACAGGCCCGCAGGCGCTGTTCGAACGGGACGGCGCCTGCGGAAGATCCCAACGATGTCGCCGTTTACAGGATCGCGATCGGTGCGCACTCCGGACAAGGTACGCATTTCTCGATGGCGATGGCCATGATGATCTCACTGTAGTACACAAGTCCGTAGCCATTACGGATATGCGCATAGGCAGACAGTTTGACCGCAAACGCGCAGGTGGAGCTCAGACCCGCCAGCAAGGGCGCACCGCTGACGGTAGGAGTTGCCGGACTGAGCGCTCCACTGTTGGAGACAGGGCTGGGCAATAATGGGTAGACCGTCGCGGATACGCCCTTGGTGTACTGTAATGCCCAGGTATAGAGCCGGTTGCTGGGCTGCGTGACGGACACATTGAAATTGAGCGCGAGTGCGGGTTGCCACGGGATGACGCCACAGTCGTTGAGCACCGCCGGTATGTCAAGGTCGAGCTCGGCCGGTTGGTTATCGACCGTGATGACCAGATCGCAGTGGTCTGCCACCGCCGGCAAGGTCGCCGGTGGCGCCACCGTACCGTCGCGATAATCCACCTGCCCTGAGGCGGAGTCGAGATAAACACCGTTCTCGTCGAACATTTCCAGGCGCAGGACGTAGGTGTCCGACCCGGCTTCGACCGGCACCGTGTTCCAGTAGCCGATCCAGTCCGGGTTGTACCAGTAATAGGCGGTGCGATTACGTACTTCGTACAGCGCGTTGGTGCCGTTGACCGGGTAGGGGCCGAGTTTATGGTCGGTCGACAGGTAGCTGCTCTTGTCCACCCGGGTATCGTTCAAGTCCGCGTCGACAAATTTGAAGGCGCTGTCGGGTTGGCCCTGCTTCTTGTACGACAACCGGTAATAGCGTGCCGGTGCGCCACTGGCCAACGCATCGCCGAACAAGCCGAAGACATCCAATCCTTGGCCGTAGGCCATCTTGCTCAGGACAGTGTCGCTGTACAGACCGCTGCCCTGGTTGATCTGATAGACCTCGTCTTTGCCGATTCGGGTAAAAAACACCGGCGTGCCGGTCGGCGGCGGCTTGCAGCCCTGGCCGCAACGCACGTCTTCGTTGTCAAGATACAGATCGAGGTGGGTATTGGTCACGTTCCAGCGCGTGCTGGTATACGGATCCATATAGATCACGGTCTGCACACCGTTGATGATCTGGGTGAGCCGGACGATGATATCCGGGCGCGAATCGAAACGGAGCCGGCCGTTGCGGAAATGGATGGGCCACCAGCGGAAACAGCAGCGGAAATAGCCGTCGCAATCGGTATAGGTCTCGCACAACAGCTCCCTGCTGTAAAAGCAACGCGGCAATATCAGCCAGGGCGCGACGGTGGACGTGAGCGTGAGCCGGTCCAGCCGGGATGCAATGCTCGTGTCCAGCAAGCGCGCTTCGCCGACACGCTGCACCGCTTCAAATGCAAGCGGGGCCGGCACCGCGTTGACCGCATGTCTGTCGATGTCAGCCAAACTCGTGAGCGACCTGGCGCGCGGCGGCAGCGGTTGCGGATTGAGGCTGGCCATGCGGCCGGGGGTGCCCAAGTCGAAGCGCAGGTCCGGGGCCGGATCGGGCACCGGAAATGGCTTGGCAGGGAGGCGGAGCGGTTTCAACAGATCGGGGATGCGGATGACCGGCCGGTCGACCAGCACATCCCACCAGTCGCGGATCGGCGGCCAGAAGCAGCCTTCCCGGTCCACATCGAAAATTTCAATCTTCACGAACGGAACCGGGCAGATGTCGACCTGCCCTTCATGGTCGTCGATCTTGCGCACGTGGCCAGTGACGCAGATGCGCACCGGCCGCCAAGGCCACCATAGGGACTGTGGCACGACCGGTGTGGCGCGAATGACGGCGCCGTTTTCCGTTGCCACCCAATCCTTGATGCTATAGCGCTGCGAAAAGCTTGACGTGTGGCGGATGTCGGCCGCGTTCAAGCCCGGACCGATGAACAACTGCACATCGGTCGGCTTGGCCAGGCGTAGCGCCACACTGAAGCGCCCCTCGCTATCGACATCGGCATCGCCCAGCGGCTCTCCGAACCGGTCCGCGACCAGCACTTTGACGCCGAGGTCTTCCGCCTTGCCATCCTGCTTCTCGAATTGAACCTGCCCCTCGATGCGAAAGCTTGCGTCCGTCTGGTTCGGGCCTCTGTCCTTGATAGTCATGGTGTCTTCCTTTATGAGTGCATGAGCGGTCAGCGACAGCGGCATTACACCCCGGATTGGCTGGGCGGCTGGGCGCTTGACTGGGCGTGGGCATGCTGTTCGGGCATGCGCTTGAACTTCACAGAGAAGCGCGGCGCGCTCTCACCAGTCAATCTAGGCGTAAGGCAGACCTTGCGCAAATGTAAAAGCCGCCTGAATCGCGCATGCTTGAGCTCGCTCAATAAATGTGACATTGAACCAGTCATGCGCGGGGACATTGTAGGCCGCACGACGGCCCTGCCCGCAGGCGGTCATCGTGCAGGTATATGCGGATGCCTGCGCTGGCGAGCGCGTCGATGACCAGCACATCGCTGCGCACGGGAGCGTGCGGGCGCGCGTGACATCATGGCTCGACAGCGGATGCCGGGCCATGCCAAGGGCTTAGGTCAGGACCGCTTCAACTGGCCGATGACGCTCGCCACTTTCGTCGTGATCACATCGATTGCCGGACCATTGGCGCCGTGCGGCAAAATGACATCGGCGTGGCGCTTGGTCGGCTCGATGAACTGCTTGTGCATCGGCCGCACCGTTTCCAGATATTGGCCGACGACGCTCTCGACCGAGCGGCCGCGTTCGGTAATATCCCTTTGCATGCGGCGGATGAAGCGGACATCGGGAGCCGTGTCGACAAAGATCTTCAGCGACATCATTTTGCGCAGGTCCTCGTCGTACAAGGCAAACAGGCCTTCGATCACGATGACCGGGGCAGGTTTGACCGGGATGGTCTTGTTGGAGCGGTTGTCGGTCGTGAAGTCGTACTCTGGCATCTCGATCGCCTCGCCATTACGCAAGGCATGGATGTGCTGTACCAGCAGGGGCCAGTCGAATGCCCTCGGATGGTCGTAATTCTGCTTGCGGCGCACTTCGGGAGTGAGATCTGATTGGTCGCAGTAGTAGTCGTCCTGCATCACGACCGAGACCATGTCGGCACCGAACGAAGCGAGTACTTGCTGGGTCACCGTTGACTTGCCACTACCGCTTCCGCCGGCGACACCAATCACAAACGCAGGGAAAGAAATCTTATTCATCCCCGAATGATACCGGAGCGGCGATCGAACTGACAGGGTAAAGGGGATGAAGCCGGCATTTTATGTCGGAAGAGCGCTTTTTGCAGCGGATCGGCGGCTTGCGGGGACGCACCTCCCGTACCGGGAGGTGCCAACCACTAGATCGCCACCTGTGCAGGCCAGGAGGGGTGCTGCCCCTGTTTGGCATGTCACCGTCGTTGGCAGCGGCCACCGCCACCGCCATCATGTCGTTACGCAGTAACGCAATGAAGAATCATACATATACCCGCTTTCAGGCATGTGCGCCGTTCCATCTTGCTCCTTTTTGGCCAATATACCGCATGCTGTGCGAGCGGCGAGAAAATGAAATGGCGTTGTTAAGTCGAAACTTTCGGCTCTATGCCGTTTTGAGTGGAACTGGACAGCCGGCACGGTAGATGGTAGATCGCAACGGAGCGGCGGCTGGTTGTAGTGGATTGGCCGGAAGGTTTTTAAACTTGGACATGCGAAGGTAGGCG
>NZ_WHJF01000098.1:0-25200 GCF_011682185.1 Massilia genomosp. 1 | reverse complement strand
ATATGTCGCGCACCACAATGCCAATCCGAAGCCATTTATTTGGACAGCAACTGCGCGCGATATCCTGCAAAAGGTAATTCGCGCCAACAGCCGCTTAAGCGGCAAACAGAATGCAACACTACACTAGTTAAAGGAAATCGAAGGCACTGAACAGCCGGCGTTATCCATTGCCGTCACTGAGACATGCGCCCAATGGCCCGGCTGTCAGCGCAAAGCGGCCGTCAGGACCGGTATCCACGCGCCCGCCATTGGTCGCATTCAGCGCATCGGGTTCGACATCCTGCATAGGCATCAGACGTTTTTCTACGCGGTCCAAGGCCCACAATCTTTCCATACCGCTCAAATACAGCCTGTCGTTGAACCAGGCGGAATCGACGTGATTATAGCCGGCCGCAATGTCGGCTTCGGCTACGCAAGCCCAAGTCGTTCCCCTACCGGCCCACACCTATCCATTCATGTCGGTGATATAGACCATTCCATCGCCGCCGCAGCACACCGTTCTTAAATCGGCAGCAATCGGAAACACGTGGTCGTGCCATCGAACCGTCAGAATGCCCGGAAATACAACCTACATCAAGGAATTTCCCGAACGCAAACCTTAGCATGCTGTTGACGGCTGCCTTTCGCAACGTCCAACAGAAAAAGAAAAGGTCTTATCATGCGCTCGCTTCCTCTCCGTCTCGCCGGCACCTGCCTCGCCACCGCTTCCGCCCTCTTCTCGCTGCACGCCCAGGCCGCCGAAGCGGCGCTGCCGGTCATCCATCAGGAACTGCTCGCGCCGCCCGCGCTGCCGCCGCAAATCACGCGCAAGACGCCGGCGCGCGTGGTCGTCAACCTGACCGTCGAGGAAATCGAGCGCGAAATCGCACCCGGCACGCGCTACACCTTCTGGACCTTCGGCGGCACCGTCCCCGGCAAAATGATCCGCGTGCGCGAAGGCGACACGGTCGAACTCAAGCTGCAAAACCTCTCCGGCAACAAGCTGCCCCACAATATCGACCTGCACGCCGTCACCGGTCCCGGTGGCGGCGCTGCGCAAACCCTGATCGCCCCGGGCAATCAAGCCAGCTTCACCTTCAAGGCGCTGGCCCCCGGCCTGTACGTCTACCACTGCGCCACCGCCCCGGTCGGCATGCACGTCGCCAACGGCATGTACGGCATGATCCTGGTCGAACCCAAGGAAGGCATGGCCAAGGTCGACAAGGAATACTACGTCATGCAGGGTGACTTCTACACCACCGGCGCCTACCGCGCTCCCGGCCTGCAAGGCTTCGACCTGCAAAAGGCCATCGACGAGCGCCCCACCTACGTGTTGTTCAACGGCGCCGACGGCGCACTCACCGGCCAGGGCGCGCTCGCCGCCAAGGCGGGCGACAAGGTGCGCATGTTCTTCGGCGTGGGCGGACCGAACACGGTATCGAGCTTCCACATCATCGGCGCCATTTTCGACAAGGTCTTCGCCGACGGCGGCTCGCGCTTCCAGGAAAACGTCCAGACCACGCTGGTGCCGGCCGGAGGCTCGACCATCGTCGAATTCGTCCCCAAAGTACCCGGCAACCTGACCCTGGTGGACCACTCGCTCACGCGCGCCTTCAACAAGGGCGCGGTCGGTTTGATGGCGATCAGCGGTCCCGAGCGGCTCGATATTTACGGCAAGGGCATCAAGACAGCGCTGAACGGCGCCAAGCCGCCCGCCGTTGCGGCCAAGGCGCCACCGGTGCCCGCAGCCACCAGCGCGCAGCGCGTGCGCGGCAAGGCGGTGTATGACAACACCTGCGCGGCCTGCCATCTGGCGGACGGCAAAGGCGTTCCGGGGGTATTCCCGCCGCTGGCCAACTCGGACTTCTTCCAGGAGCGGCCTTACGAAATGGCGCATATCGTGCTGCACGGCCGCAGTGGGGAGCTGGTCGTCAACGGCGAGCATTACAACTCGGTCATGCCGCCGCAGGACCTCGATGACGACGATGTCGCCGCCGTCATCAACTACGTCAGCACCGACATGAACGGCGGCAAAGCCGTCATCACGCCGGCCCAGGTCAAGCAGATGCGCCAGGTCAAAGCCAATTGAACGCGCGATGAAACGTCACCTGACCACCTTCGCCTGCGCGGCGATGTTGTGCGGCGCCGCCGCAGCCGGCCAGTACGCGGCGCTGCCCGGCGGCGAGCTGCGTTCCGTCATGCCGGCCGACGGCAAGGAGGCGCCGGCCATCGTGGCGCCGTTTTCGATGCGCACGGCGCTGGTCAGCAACGCCGAATTCCGCGACTTCGTGCTCGCGCATCCCGAGTGGCAGCGCGGCCAGGCGCCGGCCGTGCTGGCCGCGCCCACGTATCTGGCCGCGTGGCGCGGCCCTGCGGATCACGGCGCGCTGGCGCCGGATGCGCCGGTCACCAACGTCAGCTGGCACGCGGCGAACGCCTTTTGCGCCAGCGAGGGCGCGCGCCTGCCGCGCTGGCACGAATGGGAATACGCCGCAGCGGCCGACGCCACCCGCGCCGACGCCCGCGACGACCCGCAATGGCTGGAGCACATCCTCAACTGGTACGCCCATCCGGCCAGCACGCCGCCCGGACGGGTACGCGCCAATCCGCCGGACTATCACGGCCTGTACGACATGCACGGCCTGGTGTGGGAATGGGTCGAAGATTACAGCGCGCTGTTCGTCAGCGCCGACAGCCGCACCCAGGACCCGCGCAAGCAGCTCGATTACTGTGGCGGCGCGGCGCTGTCGCTGGGCGACCGCCGCAACTACGCGGTGCTGATGCGCATTGCGCTGCTGGCGGCGATGGAAGGCGCGCAGGATGGCGGCTACCTGGGCTTTCGCTGCGCACGCGGCGCGGCCACCGATGCACCCACACCGAAAGACTCTCCATGAACACCTTCAATCCGATGCGCCGCGCGCTGCTGCGCGCGAGCGTCCTTGCCGCCAGCTTCATCGCGGCCCCGCTGGCGCACGCCGATGCGCTGCCGCCCGACTCGCTGTACCGCCTGTCGGTCCCGCTCAAGGATAGCCTGGGGCGCCAGTTCGACTGGCGCGCGCTGGCCGGCCGGCCGCTGCTGGTGACCATGTTTTACGGCGACTGCAACGCGGCCTGCCCGGTCATCATCGAAAACCTGCGCCGCACGGTCGAACTGCTCAAACCCGCGCCCGGACGGCTGGCGGTGCTGATGGTCAGCCTCGACCCGCTGTACGACACGCCCGACTCGTTGGCCGGACTGGCAAAATCGCACAAGCTCGATCCCGCCATCTTCCGCCTGGCGGTGGCCGCCAACGAAACCCATACGCGCGCCTTGGCCGGCGCGTTGCAGGTCAAGTACCGCGCCGTCTCCAACGGCGAAATCAATCACACCACACGCGTCTGCCTGCTCGACGCCAGCGGCAAATTGCTGGCCGCAAGCACGCAACTGAGTCCGCTGCCCGATCCGGCCTTTGTCGCGCAAATCCGGCTGGCGCTCAAATAGGCGCCACGGCCGTCAAAAACCAACCTGGATCAAGGATTTTACAAGCGCTCAAAAACTCCGTTGACCACACTACATATAGTATTTAACCTCTCTCCATGCACTACATCTTGTGCCTCATGGAGAGCAAATGATTATTCCACCGCTTCACTTCCCCACCCACATCCGCAAGCGCGACGGCGCCGTCAAGCCGTTCGACGCCACCCGCATCGCCTCGGCCCTGGAGCGCGCCGCGCTGGCCAGCGGCGAGTTCGACGCCGACGCCGCCCATCTGCTGACCTGGAACGCGGTCCTGCCCGCGCTGTCCGCACTGGGCATCGACACCCCCGGCGTCGAGCAAGTCCAGGATGCGGTGGAGACGGCCCTGTTCGACGCCGGCCACCGCGCCACCCTGCGCGCCTTCGTGGTCTATCGCGAGCAGCACCACGGCCTGCGGCGCGACCGCAAAAGCCTGATCGACGTCGAAGCGTCGATGAACGAATACCTGGAACAGCGCGACTGGCGGGTCAACGCCAACGCCAACCAGGGCTACTCGCTGGGCGGGCTGATTCTCAATGTGTCGGGCAAGGTGATCGCCAACTACTGGCTCGATCACGTGTATCCGCCCGCCGTGGGCGCCGCCCACCGCAACGCCGACCTGCATATCCACGACCTCGACATGCTGGCCGGTTACTGCGCCGGCTGGTCGCTGCGCACGCTGCTGCACGAAGGCTTGAACGGCGTGCCTGGCAAGATCGAATCGGCGCCGCCGAAACACATGTCGAGCGCCATCGGCCAGATCGTCAACTTCCTCGGAACTTTGCAAAACGAATGGGCCGGCGCCCAGGCGTTCAGCTCTTTCGACACCTACATGGCGCCCTACGTGCGGGTCGACGGGCTCAGTTACGAGAGCGTCAAGCAGTACATCCAGGAGCTGATCTACAACCTGAACGTGCCGTCGCGCTGGGGCACGCAGACGCCCTTCACCAACCTGACCTTCGACTGGGTGTGCCCGGAAGACCTGCGCGAGCAGGTGCCGCACATCGCCGGCGCCGACATGCCGTTCACCTACGGCGACCTGCAGGTCGAGATGGACATGATCAACCGCGCCTACATCGAGATCATGATGACCGGCGACGCCAAGGGCCGCGTGTTCACCTTCCCGATCCCGACCTACAACATCACCGAGGACTTTGCGTGGAACAGCCCGAACGCGGAACTGCTGTTCGAGATGACGGCGCGCTACGGCCTGCCCTACTTCCAGAACTTCCTCAATTCGGAACTGAAGCCGAACATGATCCGCTCGATGTGCTGCCGCCTGCAACTGGACCTGCGCGAACTGCTCAAGCGCGGTAACGGCTTGTTCGGATCGGCCGAGCAAACCGGCTCGCTCGGGGTGGTGACGATCAACTGCGCGCGCCTGGGCTACCTGCATGCGGACGACGAAGAAGGCTTGCTCGACGCGCTCGACCGCCTGCTGGACCTGGGCCGCGACAGCCTGGAGATCAAGCGCAAGGTCATCCAGCGCCACATGGACAATGGCTTGTTCCCGTACACCAAGCGCTACCTGGGCACCTTGCGCAATCACTTCTCGACCCTGGGCGTGAACGGCGTCAATGAGATGATCCGCAATTTCACCTGGGGCGAGCACGATATCTCCACCGACTGGGGCCACGCCTTCGCCCTGCGCCTGCTGGACCATGTGCGCGCGCGCATGCTGGAGTTCCAGGACCAGACCGGCCATATGTACAACCTCGAAGCCACACCCGCCGAAGGCACCACCTACCGCTTCGCACGCGAGGACCGCAAGCGCCATCCGGACATCCTGCAGGCCGGCACCGACGCCATGCCCTACTACACCAACTCCTCGCAACTGCCGGTCGGCTTTACCGACGACCCGTTCGAGGCGCTGGAGCGGCAGGACCCACTGCAGCGCAAGTACACCGGCGGCACCGTGCTGCACCTGTACATGAGCGAGCCGCTATCCTCCGCCGACGCCTGCCGCCAGCTGGTCAAGCGCGCCCTCAGCCGCTTCGGCCTGCCGTACATCACCGTCACGCCAACGTTTTCGATCTGCCCCAAGCACGGTTACCTGGGGGGCAGCCACCCGTTTTGTCCCAAATGCGATCTGGACCTGATCGCGCGCAAGCAACGCGAACTTGCATGAACACGTTGCGTAACCACTAAAGGAGCTATCCATGTCAGACCTGAGCCAAGCCGTATTTTTCGCACCCCAAACCATCACCTTGACCGATGCCGAGCGCCAGCCCTGCGAAGTCTGGACCCGCGTGATGGGTTATCACCGTCCCGTATCGTCCTTCAATACCGGCAAGAAGGGCGAGTTCCACGAGCGTACCTGGTTCACCGAACGCGCCGTTGCGGCGCGCAGCTAGCGTGGGCGCCGGCGCGCTGCGGGTGGGCGGTGTCACCGCCTTTACCGCAACCGATTTCCCCGGCAAGCTGGCGGCCGCGGTGTTCATCCAGGGATGCCCGTGGCGCTGCGGCTACTGCCACAATCCGCACTTGCAGCCGCGCCAGCGCGGAGCGCTGGTCTGGGCCGACGTCATGGCCCTGCTGGTGCGCCGCGCCGGCTTGCTCGATGGCGTGGTCTTCAGCGGCGGCGAGCCGACCATGGACCCGGCCCTGCCGTTCGCGATGGCGGCCGTGCGCCAGATGGGGCTTGCGGTCGGGCTGCACACCGCGTGCATTTATCCGCGCCAGTTGAAGGCGGTGCTGCCGCTGCTCGATTGGGTGGGATTCGATATCAAGGCGCCGTTCGCGGCTTACCCGCGCGTGACCGGCGTGTCCGACAGCGGCGCGCCGGCGCGGGCCTGCCTCGAGATGATCGTCGACAGCGGCGTGGCGCATGAGTGCAGGACCACCCTGCATCCGGCCTTGCTGTCGGAAGCCGAGCTTGAAGACCTGGCGGAAACGCTGGCCGGCGCCGGCGTGCGTAATTACGCAATCCAGACCTTCCGCGCGCAGGGTTGCGCCGATGCCGGCCTGAACGCGACGGCGGGTGCTGTCATGGGCGAAGCGGCACTGCAACGCATTGGCGCGCGCTTCGATACCTTCGTACTGCGGCCCGCGTAAACCAGCGGGCAAGTTCCAATCACTTACGATCCGTCGTCCCCGCGAAGGCGGGGATCCATAGCACGTCTGAGCAGAGGTGGTATCGGTTCCCGCCTTCGCGGGAACGACGAATCTACGGGTGTCGTCCTAAAACCTTGGCATCGGTGTGCAACTGCGCGGCCAATTGATCGGCGTGTGCCTTGTCAAAATCCGCATGCATCTTCTTGCGCACCCCAAGTTCACTAAGCAGCACATGCTTGTCCGGCACCACCCCATGCTGCGCCAGGCACTGGCGCGCGCATGCGAGCGGACAGCCGTCGATCGCCAGCACCGGCCGGCCCGAGCGCGCCAGCTTGACCAGCGGCGCCACGCCGCCGCCCACGCCGGCGATGCACGACATTTCAGCCTCTCGACTGCGATCGAGCGCCAGCGCCAGGTAATTGGCCATCTGCGCCGCGCTCGAACACCCTGAACACGAATACACCAGCGGCAGCGCCGCCCTGTCGGTACCCATCATCGACCTCCTTTACACGGCAGAACCCCGGCACCAACGCGCCGGCAGCAAACGCTCCGGATCGAACAGCGCAACGTCAATCGCGTCGAGCGTGTTCTTCACCAGCAGCCCCAGTTCGGTGTCGCCCTCCATGCTCAAGCGACGTGCAAAAAACAGGGTGTCCGGATCTTCGCGCCGCTGCGCCAGCAGCAAAAAATCGCGCGCGCTGGCCCCGATCGACAAGTCCGGCGCCGGCTAGGCCGCCAGGGCCACGAAGCGCGATCCGCGCCAGCTCAGATCGAAGCGCACGCCGGCGTCAAGCACGCCGATGCTGATCGAGCGCCCCTCCAGCGCGGCGCGCACGTCGCCGGGCAGCTGCGGCCCGAGCACGCGGCTCAAGCCGGCGGCAAACAGCAGCGAGCCGGGAAAACGCGGCAAGCGGGCCAACAAACCGGCCAGCGGGGCCGGAACAGCCGGGTAAACGTGCTGCTTCATGCCGCCTCCCGCTTGTCGAACGCCATGCCCGGCTTGCCGTGCCAGTAGCCGTCGCACGCCGCCGCCGGCATCAACGGGGCCAGCCCGGCCAGCGCTTGGCCCGCGTCGACCTGGCCCCGGCGCGCGCGGTCGAACAGCGCGAGCACGGCCTCGGTATGCTGCGCCTGTGGACTGATGCGCAGCACGTCCACGCCCATCGACGCCAATACCGCCAGCTCGCCCAGCAGGTTGTACACCAGGTGCGACTGGATCTGGGTGCCGTTGAGGATCAAAAAGGTGTCGGCGTCGCGCGTGTACAGTTCCAGCCCGTCTGGATGGGCCAT
Organism: Massilia genomosp. 1; assembly: GCF_011682185.1. Taxonomy (NCBI): domain Bacteria; kingdom Pseudomonadati; phylum Pseudomonadota; class Betaproteobacteria; order Burkholderiales; family Oxalobacteraceae; genus Massilia; species Massilia genomosp. 1. The sequence continues at coordinate 17,381 of NZ_WHJF01000098.1, read as the reverse complement.
GCAGCTGAACTGGCAATCGTCCTTGCCCAGGTTGCGGTGGCGCGCCGTAAAGCAGCGCGCCGAAAACGCCAGCGGCATGCGGCCATACGCGAATACCTCGGTCTCGAGCCCCTTCGGCCGGCTTTGCTGCATCGCCGCCAGCGCGGCGCGCCCCATTTCGAGCGGCATGACCCAGCGCCGCGCGCCCAGTTGCGCCATCAGCGCCACGCTGTCTTCGTTGTACAGGTTCAGGTGCGGGCCGGCCACGAACGGCACGCCGCCGTCGAGGCAGTGTACGGCGCCGATGTCGTTCGCTTCGATCGCAAAGCGCCCGTTCGAGGTGAGCTTGCGCAGGTTGGTCAGGTCGCTGCTTGACTCGAGCAGCGCCTGGGTCGACAGCACCACTTCCTTGCCGGCGTCGGCCAGCATGGCGGCCAGCGACAGCCAGTCGGGCAGGCGCAGCTCATGGCGGCGCGAGCACACCGTTTCGCCAAGGTAGACGATATCGACCGGGCTTGCCGCCACCGTGTCGTAGAACGCCATCATCGTATCGCGCGGCCAGTAGTACAACACCGGGCCGAGGGCCAGTTTCATCATGCTGCCTCCCCTATTTCCATGAGCGGTGGTAGGCGCCCAGCGTATGCTGCTGCCCCTCGGCCACCTTGTTCAGATCCGCCATCCACGCCTGCCTGGCCGAAAAACGCATCGGACTGGCGCGGTACTGGTCGATCGCCTCGCGCCAGACGCGCGTTACCTGCGCCACGTACGCGGGACTGCGCTGGCGCCCTTCGATCTTGATGGCGGAGACGCCCAGCTCGATCAGCTGCGGCAGCAGTTCCAGGGTATTCAAGCTGGCCGGCTCCTCGATCGCGTAAAACTGCTCGCCGGCGACGTCGAAACGGCCCTTGCACAGGGTTGGATAGTTGGCCTGCTCGCCATCGGCGTAGCGGTCGATCAGAACGCCGCTCAGGCGCGCCTCCAGCCCGGCCGGCGTTTGCTGCCAGCGCACCGCCTTGGCCGGCGAGCACACGCCGTGGGTATTGGGCGATTCGCCGGTGGCGTAGGACGACAGCGCGCAGCGCCCTTCGACCATCACGCACAGGCTGCCGAAGCCGAAGACTTCAATTTCCACCGGCGTATTGCGTACAACCTGCTCCACCTGCCCCACCGACAGCACGCGCGGCAGCACGGCGCGGGCAATGCCGAAGTGGCGATGGAAAAAATTGATGGCCTCGTAATTGGTGGCCGAACCCTGCACCGACAGGTGCAGCCGCAGCGCCGGATAGCGCTCGGCGGCGTAGCGCATCAGGCCCGGGTCGGCCAGGATGATGGCGTCGATGCCGGCGCCGGCGGCGCGGTCGATGGCGCGCCGCCACAGGGCACCGGCGGACGGCTGCGGGTAGGTGTTGAGCGCCAGCAGCACCTTGCGCCCACGCGCATGGCTGTAGGCGATGCCCTGCTCGATGGCCGCTTCGTCGAAGTTCAGGCCCGCAAAATTGCGGGCGTTGGTCGCGTCGCGAAAACCCAGGTAGACGCAGTCGGCGCCGTTGTCCACGGCCGCCTTGAGGGCCGGCAGGCTGCCGGCAGGGCACACCAGTTCGAGCGGCGCGGCGCCGTCGGAAGAATTTGACATCATGTTCATTCGTCGTAAGGTGGGGACTGCACTGTAGCCCGGGGGCAGTCCGGAAATCTTTGACCTGCATCAAGGATTTCCAGACTGCGAAGCGGCGACAATGGCGCCATGCATAAACAGCAGGAGACCACGATGGACACAATCGGAAGCTATCTCGAAGCCGACCATGTGCGCTGCGACGCACTGTTCGCAGACGCGCGCCGCGCTGTGCGCAAGGGCCTGTGGCGCGAGGCCGGCAACTGCTTCGCCGCCTTCTGCCACGCGCTCGAACGGCATCTGCTGATCGAGGAGCGGATCGTTTTTCCGGCGTTCGAAAACGCCATCGGCGCCGCCAGCGCCCCCACCGCCGCCATGCGCAGCGAGCACCTGCGCATCCGCGGCGTGGCGCAGCGCTTGTCGAATGCGCTGCGCGAGCGCGATACCGAAGCGTTCCTCAATCATGCCGACACGCTGGGCATCGTCTTGTACCAGCACAGCGAAAAGGAAGAAGGCGTGCTCTATCCGATGATCGAGCGGGTGCTGGCGCCAAGCTGCCACAAGCTGGTGGCGGCCATGCAGGCGTTCGGGGCGATGGACCAGATGGCCAGCGCCGCATGAACGCCGCCGCGCCAACCGCGCAAACCCACCACATCGACGTGCGCGGCCTGGAGCCGCCCGAACCGCTGGAACGCGTGCTCGACGCGCTCGACCGCCTGCCCGAGGGCGATCACCTGTGCATGCTGATCGAACGCGAGCCGCGCCCGCTGTACCGCATCCTGGCGCACAACGGCTATGGCCACGCCACCTCCGCGCTGCCCGACTACCTGTACGAAGTGCGCATCTGGCGCCGCGTGCCGCTCGCCTGACGCATGCAGCGCACCCTCTCGCTCGAACAATCGGCGCCGCTCGGCGCGGTGCTGCGCTACTTTCTCACCACCCCGGTGTGCGCAATGCTGGCCGCCGCGCTGCTGCTATGGCAGGGCGCGCCGGCGCTGCTTTCGCGCTGGTCGCCCGCCACGCTGGCGCTGACCCACCTGCTCACCCTCGGCACCCTGGGCATGAGCATGGCCGGCGCCTTGATCCAGCTCCTGCTGGTGGTGGCCGGCGTCGCGCTGCCGCGCGCGCGCATGCTGGCGCCCGGCGTGCATGCGCTGCTGGCGGGCGGCACGGCGGCCTTGTGCTGCGCCTTCCTGATCACCCAGCCCTGGCTGTTCCGGCTCGCGCTGGTCCTGCTGCTGCCGGGCTTTGCGTGGCTGGTCGGCGCACTCACGGTCGCCTTGTGGCAGATGCCGCCGCCGGGCGCGCTCCCGATGACGGCCACCGTCCGGCTGGCGCTCGGCAGCCTGGTGCTCACGGTGTGCCTCGGCGCGCTGCTGGCATGCGCCTTTGCCTGGCCGGGAGCGGCCACGCCGCTGCCGCTGGTGCTGGTCACCGACCTGCATGCGCTGTGGGGTGTGTTCGGGTGGGCCGGGCTGCTGCTGGTCGGTGTCTCGTTCCAGGTGGTGCCGATGTTCCAGGTCACGCCGCTGTACCACAAGCGGCTGGCGCAGGTGCTCGGCGTGGCGATCTTTTTGCTGCTGGTGCTGTGGAGCGTGAGCGCTGCGGCGCTGCGCGCACGCCTGGCCTGGATCGACACGCTGGCCGGCGCGCTGGTTCTTGGCGCCTACGCCGTGTTCACGCTGGCGACCCTGCGCCTGCTGGCGCGCCGCAAGCGTCCGCAGGCCGACGCCATGACCCTGTTCTGGCGCCTGGCGATGGCCAGCATGCTCGCCTGCGCGGCGCTGTGGGTGCTGCCGTCGCAGCTGGCGGGCGACGGCCGCACCCTGGCCATGGGCGTGCTGATGCTGGTCGGTTTTTTGTACTCGACCATCAATGGCATGCTGTACAAGATCGTGCCGTTCCTGGTCTGGCGCGAGCTGCAGGAGCGCGCCGCCGATGGCCAGCGCGCGCCGGCCATCAAGACGCTCATCACCGACAGCGCGGCGCAGCGCCAGTTCTGGCTGCACGCGGCCGCCCTGGCCCTGCTGCTGGCGGCCTGCTGGTGGCCGGCGCAGCTGGCGCGTCCTGCCGCCGGGGCGATGTTCGCCTCGGCCGGCGCGCTGCTGCTTAACCTGGCGCTGGCGCTGCGGCGTGCTTACAGCGCGATGGCCGCCAGCGTGTCGCGCACGGCCTTGGGCGGAAACTCGGTCGTCCGATAACGCGGCGGGTAGCCGGCGTCGAGCAGTTTCAGTGCGCTGGTCTTGTCTGCCAGCTCATCCCATGGCAGCATCATCGTGTCGAGCAGCTGTCCACTGCCATCGAGCCGGATCAGCGCCACGATGTCGGTTTTCGGCAGCAAGCTCGACACGCCCTCGGTCCAGACGCTCATGGTCAGCACGCTTTGATCGGGGCGTTGCATCACCTGGAAACTGGCGACAAAGATATCGATGCCTTTACGTTCATGGAATTTTTCGAGCAGCTGTTTCTGCCCGGCGTAGTCGGACGCCATCGACTGCGACCACAGCGCCTTGAGGTTGCCGGCCACCGGTTCCTCGGGAACATACTGCACCGCGCGGCCCTTGTGAAAACGGTACATCAGCGCCGACACCTGCCGTCCCTCCTGGTCCGCATAGCGCTGCGCCAGTTCGGCCATCGCCAGCATCCCGGCCGGATTACTGGACGAGGTGGCGATCAGGCGTGCGCGCGTGGGTATCATCATCACCGGATCGGCGCCCAGGTTCAAGCGGTGTACGATGTCCGGCAGCAGCAGGCGCGAGGTGTCGTACGAATCGTTCCAGGCGCTGACAAACACGCCCGGCACCACCTCGTCGAAGCTGTCCACGCTGCGCTCGCGCAGATTGTCCAGCGCCACCGCCAGGCATTCCTCGACGCTCACGCCCCACTGCCTCAGGGTGGCCAGGTCGATCGGCTGGACCGTATGCTCGGTGTCGTAGGCCAGCATGAGCACCGCATCCTCGCTGAACGGGAGCACCGCCTGCGCGTTGTGCTTGTTGTCGTTGTCGGCCAACTGCGTCAGGCGCAGCACCTCGGGCATCGCGCGGCTGCGCAGGATCGGCATCAAGCCGTGCCTGGCCAGGGCGAACGTGGGCGGCATGACCGGCTGCGACAGCGCGGCGCTATAGCTGGCAAGGACCTGGTCACGTTCGCCCTTGCCGGCCCGGCAGTAATCGTTGTATGCGTTGTGCAAGTTGAGCACCAGGGCGTTGTCGGTGCCGATGGTGAGGCTGAACGCCGCCGCATCGAAGCGGATCGGCTGCGTCATGCCGCGCCTTCTGGCCGTGTCGGTCATCAAGGTGGCAAATTTGGCCGGGGTCGGCTTGGTGTTGAAGATGTCAAAAATTCCCACGGCAGTCTCGCCCATATTATTTACGTGCGGCAATTGTACCCGTCGGATCACCCGGGTGTCGCGGCCATTCTTAATTTTCCCTGATTAAAGAGCCGTGCGGTAACACGGCGCCTGCGAAATGTTATATCTTGACGTTTGGCGCCGAGGTCCCTCCGCGCCGTCTCAACCACGTGGTATAAATGCTCGAATTAACTTCGCTTTCCGACGCTCCTGTCGCCGCCCATCCCGACATTTTGTACGGGCCGGCCGAACCCTCCCTGCTGAAACACGAAATCCTGGCCGACCTGCTCGAAGCGAGCGCCCGCCGCGCGCCCGACCAGCTTGCGCTGATCTACCAGGAACGCCGCCTGAGCTACGCCGAACTGGACCGGCTGGCCGATATTGGCGCCTCGCGCCTGATCGGCCTGGGCGTGCGTCCCGGCCATATTGTCGGCCTGTGGATGATGCGCGGCATCGAATTGCTGGTTGCGCAAGCTGCCATCGCCAAGGCCGGCGCCGCCTGGCTGCCGGTCGACCAGGATACGCCGGTCGAGCGCCTCGCCGTCTGCGTGGACGACGCCAGCGCCGTGGGCGTGGTCACCAGCGCCGCCTTTGCCGGGCAACTGGCCGGCGGCGCCAGCGCCGCCTGGTGCGCCGAAGACTTGCTGGCCCCGCTGGCGGACGGCGAACGGCTGCAGCGCCGTGGCGAGGTCTCGCCCGACGTGCCCGCCTACGTCATCTACACCTCGGGCTCGACCGGCAAGCCGAAAGGCATATTGATTACCCAGCGCAGCATCTGCCACTTCTTGCGCAGCGAAAACGCGGTGCTGGGCGTGCGCGCCGAGGACCGCGTGTACCAGGGCTTTTCGGTGGCCTTCGACATGTCGTTCGAGGAAATCTGGATTTCCTACCTGGTCGGCGCCACGCTCTGGATTGGCCCCAAGGAAATTGCCGGCGACCCGGAAACCTTGCCGCGCATGCTGTCCGCCAACCGCGTGACCGTGTTGCACGCCGTGCCGACCCTGCTGGCCCTGTTCGCCGAAGACGTACCCGGCTTGCGCCTGATTAATCTGGGGGGCGAAATGTGCCCCGAATCCGTGGTCGAGCGCTGGGCCGCGCCCGGCCGCCAGATCTTTAACACCTACGGACCGACCGAGGCGACCGTCTCGTGCAGCCTGGCGCGCCTGGAGCCGGGGCGCACGATCACCATCGGCACCCCCTTGCCCAACTACGGCCTGCTGGTGATCGGCACTGAAAGCCCGATGCTGGCGCTGCAACCGCGCGGCGCCACGGGCGAATTGTGCATCACCGGCCCGGGCCTGGCCGCCGGCTACCTCGGCCGGCCCGACCTGACCGATGAAAAATTCCTGGCCAACCCCTGGGCCAGCGGCGCGCACGACGCGCGCCTGTACCGTACCGGCGACCTGGCGCGCATCGACGCCGACGGCGAAGTGCAGTGCCTCGGCCGCACCGACGACCAGGTGAAAATCCGTGGTTTCCGCGTCGAATTGGGCGAAATCGAAGCGGTGCTGGCCCAGCAAGCGGGGGTGGGCACGGTGGCCGTGCTGCTGCGCAAGGACGACGGCATCGACCAGCTGGTCGCTTACGTGGTGGCCGCCGCCGGCGCCAGCGACGAGTCGGTATCGAGCCCTGCCCTGCGCCGCGCGCTGGGAGAGCATTTGCCGGCCTATATGGTCCCGAGCCGCTACGAGATCTTGCCACTGATGCCACGCTTAACGTCGGGCAAGATCGACCGCAAGGCGCTCAAGGCCATGCCGCTGGCCACCCTGGCCGCCGCCGATGGCTCGGACCAGCCGGAAACCCCGGCCGAAGCAGCCCTGTTCAAGGCCCTGGCCGGCCTGTTCCCGGGCCAGCCGATCCGGCGCGAAGCCGACTTTTTTACCGACCTGGGCGGCCATTCCCTGTTCGCCGCGCGGCTGGCCTCGGCCTTGCGCGCCGATCCGGCGTTTGCCCACGTCACCGTGCGCGACATCTATCAGCAACGCCAGATCGGCAAGATCGCCATCGCCCTGATGGATGCGCCGGCCGCCGGCGCCGCCGAGCCGGACTGGACGGCGCCGTCCGCCACCCGGCGCTGGATCTGCGCTGCCGGCCAGGCGCTGGCCATTCCGCCGCTGGTCACCCTGCGCATGGCGCAGTGGCTGGCGCCCTTCTTCACGTATCACTTTTTCACCGGAGAACCGGGCGACTCGGTGGCGCGCGCGGTGGCGGCCTCGATCGGCGTGTTCCTGTTCGCCACCGTGATGGAATTCGTCATCGCGGTCGCCGGCAAATGGCTCATCGCCGGGCGCCTCAAGGCCGGGTCTTACCCGCTGTGGGGCTGGACCTATTACCGCTGGTGGCTGGCCGACCGCCTGGTCGAGTCGGCCCCGGTGTACCTGCTCAGCGGCTCCTCGCTGTACGTCTGGTGGCTGCGCGCGCTTGGCGCACGGGTCGGTAGCGAAGTGCTGGTCGGCTCCATGACCCTGCGCGTGCCGGACTTGCTCGACATCGCCGATGGCGTGAGCATCGGCAACGCCGTGAACCTCGAAAACGCCCGCGTCGATCGCGGCCGCCTGCTGCTGGGCGCCATTGCGCTTGGCGAAAACGCCTCGGTATCGTCCTACGCCGTCATGGAAGGCAACACCTCGGTCGGCGCGCTCGGCCACCTCGAAGGCCAGGCCGCCCTGGCCGATGGCGCCAGCGTGCCGCAAGCGCGCGTGTGGGGCGGCTCGCCCGCGCGCGACCAGGGGCCGTTCGTGTCGACCCTGCCGCCGCGACCGAAGGTCAGCCCTGCGCGCCTGGCGGGCGAAGCGGTCTTCTTCGTGTTCGGCATCTTGCTGGTGACCACGGTGTTCTTCATGCCGGTGTTCCCGAGTTTTGTCTTGATCGACTGGCTCGATGAAATGGAAGTCATGCCCTGGCTGCAAGGCAATCAGGTCATGACCCAACTGGTGCGCTATTTCCTGCTGGCGTTTCCGGCTTCCGCCGTGCTGATCGTGCTGACCGCGCTGGTCTCGGCCGCGATCCGCTGGGGCGGCTTGCCGCGCCTGAAACCGGGCCGCTCCGCCGTCCACAGCAATATCTATTGCGCAAAGTGGCTGGTGAGCCATATCCAGGAATCCAGCCTGAACGTCCTGCACGGCATTTATGCAACCGTGTTCGCGCCCTTCTGGTATCGCCTGCTGGGCGCCAAGGTCGGGCGCGATGCCGAGATTTCGACCGCCCTCGGCGTGGTGCCCGACATGCTGACCCTGGGCGACGAAACCTTCATCGCCGACGCCGTCATGCTTGGCGACGAACACATCGACGGCGGCTGGATGACCATGCAGGCGACCGTGGTGTCGCACCGCAGCTTTGTCGGCAACGGCAGTTACATTCCCGATGGAACCATCTTGCCGGAACGCGTGCTGGTCGGCGTACACACCCATGCGCCGGACAACGCGCGCATGGCCAGCGGCGACACCTGGCTCGGTTCGCCGGCGATCCACTTGCCGGCGCGCGAGCAGGTCAGCGGCTATCCCGAATGGCTGACCTACCGGCCATCGGCGCTGCGCCGCGTCGGGCGCACCCTGGTGGAAACTTTCCGTATCGTGGCGCCGCACGCGCTGGTGATTGCGGTCGGCTACACGGTGGTGCTCGACGTCATGCCGACCGCGGCCGCCGGGCTGTGGGGCGAGGTGATCGCCGACCTGGCGCTGGCCGGCCTGGTGTACGGCATCGGCAACTTCGTGTTCGTGCTCACGCTCAAATGGCTGCTGCTGGGCCACTACCGCAAGCGCTCGGCGCCGATGTGGACGCCGTTCGTGTGGCTGTCGGAAGGCGTGACCAATCTGTACGAAGGCATTGCCGTACCGAACTTCATGCGCTATCTGCGCGGCACGCCGTGGCTGCCGGTCGCGTTCCGCTTATTGGGATGCAAGATGGGGCGCGGCGTGTATCTGGACACCACCGATATCACCGAGTTCGACTGCGTCTCGATCGGCGACTACAGCGAGCTCAACGCGTTCGCCTGCCCGCAGACCCACCTGTTCGAAGACCGCGTGATGAAGATTGATCATGTCGAGATCGGCAGCAAGGTCACGATGGGGCCGCGCAGTGCCGTGCTCTACAGCGCCAAAATCGGCGACAACGCCCGCCTCGGCCCGCTGACCCTGGTGATGAAGGGCGAGCACATTCCGGCAGGCACCAGTTGGGCGGGTTGCCCGGCGGCGCCCGCGCGTGTTGCAAGTGCGACCTCGGCAACATAAACTGTCAGACTCATTCCTGTTACCAGAAAGCACCCCATGTCGAACCGCGCAGTCCTGTTAAACACCTCAGTCCTGACCAGCAACCCGTTTGCGCTGGCCCGTGATCTGGACAAGCCGGGAAACAGCTATGCGGAGGTGGCCGAAGCATCCTACGCGATCCCCATCCCCTGGTTTTTCTGCTTCAAGGCGGACGATCTCCAGATGGTGACGGTCGAGCTCGATGAAGATGAGGACGAGGACGAGGAAGCAATCGAAGTCGGCTTGCCATGCACCACCGTCGCCGAGGCGATTGAAAACATGTCGCAAGCGCTGCCGCACTTCGAAGCGATCGCCGGCGATCCGGCATTGGGCAAGGCATATTGGCAAAACGCGATGGTTGCGCTCAACGCCCTGCCGCTTCCGTATTTGACCATGAATCCGCTCGAGATCATGTTCATGGGCGACCCGCTCGACTACGCCGAGGAAATGGCGCAGGCATTCGAGGGCGATGCAGCGGCAATCGCGCAGATCAAAAACCTCGCGGGCTACACCGATGGTATTGCGCCCTACACACCGGACGTGGCGGAGGGTAGGCGCGGCGCCGGCCTGGACGATGTCCGCCTCGCCAATTCGGTCGCGCTGCACGGCAGCTTCCACGCCGCGCCCGGCTGACACGGACGATGCAGGGCGCGCATCTTGCGACTGGCGCCACCAGCGTCCCTGACTTGATCCGCCTCAAACCGGGGTCAGACCCTAATGGCGTTAACTTAAGACCCGTCATTCCCGCGTAGGCGGGAATCCAAGGCATCTTAGTTGAGCGACGGTGCCTTGGATTCCCGCCTACGCGGGAATGACGGTTTTTTACCGGCATTAGGGTCAGACCCCGGTTTGAGCTGGATCAAGGATTGAGCGGCTTGCCCAGGCTGGCCACCAGCGCATCGGCCAGTTCCAGCACCACCGCATGCCGCTTGCGCGCTTCGGAGCGCTTTTTCGACTGGATTTGCTCCATGTCCGGTTCCGGCACCGGCTCGCAGGCAATCGTATAATCGCCATCGGCGCGCCGCTCGGCTCCCAGCTCGTTCCACATCTGGTCGTAGTCGGCCATGACCTTGCCACGGCGAATCGCACCGTGTACGACCCGGTTTGCATTGCCAACCAGCCGCACGCGATTGCATCCGACAGCATGGCCCAACTGCCGCACCAGGGTCACCAGCAAATGCTTGGGCCGCGCGCCGTGCAACTCGCGCGTTGCCGTGCGGATCGCTTCGAGCCCGTCGCTACCCTTCGGACCCTGGATGCAGCCGATGCACACGATCTGCTGCCCTTCTTCTTCCGCAAAGGTGAACGCCAGCGAAAACACCGGCGTGCCGCCGTCGCACAACTGCAACACCAGTTCGCCTTCGCGTTCCATGGTACACACGGCGCGCAGTTGCAGCTCATACGTCGTGCCGGTTTTGCCCTCGACCGATCCAAGCACTACGCCAGCGCGTGCGGCCGCGACGATCAGCGGCCCCATTCCACGGCTGAACACAAAGCCATAATGCGTCGCCAACACGCGCAGGCGCGCTTCGGCGCACAGCACATTGCTCATGTAGGGGCGATAGATTTTGTACAGCAGCTTCGGCGAATCGCGCACCAGGTCGCAAAAGACCGGATGCGCATTGAGCACGCGCAACCACTGGGCGGTGACGCGCCGGTGCATCAGCGCTCGCGCCTGCAGCTTGAGGCGCTCGCGCCAGTATTGCAATGCCGGCAAGGTCTCCGGGACGCCTGAACGGAGGCTGATCGTTGGCGTCAGGAAAACTGTCTCAAGCCCTCCTGCGAAAGGGCCGTCTTGAAAATTCATTACTTGACTCCGCTAACAATCAGAAACAATGCAAGCGGGTGTTTCCAATGAAAAACTACCGTTGCAGTGATCTTCTATTGTAAATTAAAAGCGCGGGGGTAAATACATTTAATTTCCGTTTGGATATATAAGGCCGACATCAGTGAGGTGTTCGATATCGGCTGCCGCAAGAACGGCCGCTTGCGCGTGACTCCGGTCTGCGCTTATCCTTGCCCAATATGACATTCAGCTTACATTTCTCACGTTCAACCATGTGTGCGCGCAACTGCGGAGAGTACGCATGATCAATATCGACGGTGCATGGTTCGACCGGTCTATCCGCCATTTTACTTTCGCCGGAACACGCGATATCGCTCGCATGGACGAGCTGGAGAAGCTGTGCGAGCTAAGCCACCTGCGCTCTGCGTGCTTTAGCGGTACCAAGCTCAACGATGCCGGGCTTGCCTGCCTCGCGAAAGCGAAAAGCATTGAGGACCTGAACCTGCAGTGGACGCATATCAGCAACCAGGGCCTGGCGCACCTTGCCGCCCTGCCACGCCTGACCAGCCTGCGGCTGAAGGAAAATGATCAGCTCACCAACGACTGCATCGTGTACCTGCTCAAGCTCGACAATCTGGTCGATCTGCAGATTCACGGCACCTCGATTAACCAGTCCGGCCTGGACCGACTGGCGCCGATGACGCAATTAGCGCATATGTGCATCGCCCGGGACGGAGACAATTTTTCACGCCCGGCGCTGCTGGCATTGTCGCGACACATGCCCTGGTGTTCGATATTGGTCAAGGGCAATGGCGAATTCTATGATGGCAGCTTCGATGGCACATGGTAGCCATGCCAATGCCTTCAAACTCATCCAATCCTGGGCGGCAACAAATTTACTTGCGGCATTTCAAGTAAAATGATGCTTTATCCGACCGGCCGGCAGGAATGAGCTCTCACGACACCGATATCGTTCCCCTGCCACCTTACCAACGCCTGTTCCTTCTCTATCTGCTGATGCTCGGCGCAGGAATGGCCTTGCTGTTGCTGACGCACCAGGACCAGCTGCGCATCCTGGGCATGGGCCTGATCCTGCCCGGCGGCGGCTTTCTCGCCCATGCCGACATCTGTACCGCCAGCGGCGTCGGGCACCTGCTCGCGGCCGCGGCCGGCATGACCACCTTCGCCTTCGCGCTGCTGCTCTGGTTCGGCACCGGCAATATCCTCGCGCCGCCCGTGGCCTGGCTGGGCATGGCCGCGGGCGCGGCCACCATGCGCCACGGCGCGCTGCGGGCAGCGACCATCGACATGGTGTTCTCCGCACTGGCCCTCGCTTTCGTGACACTGGCCCTCGCCATGGCCGCCCGCTTCGCCCTCGCGCGCCGCCAGCGCAAGATCGACAACGCTTACCTTGCCGGTCAATCGGAGCGCTTGCGCCACATTTTCAACGCCGCTCCCGACACCGGCGATGCGCCCGAAATGTCGCTCGATCACCTGCGGCGCCTGCGCTTTGCCCTCGACCGCGCCCTGCAAGCGCTCGACCAGTTCAACGGCTTCGAAAAAATCGACCAGTTCCAGACTGCCGCCACGCGCTACCAGTTGAACTTTCTCGCCTACGGCGTGGCGCTCACGCAAGCGCGCTACACGCCGGCGTTTCGCGGCTACATGCACGCGGCCCAGATCGCGCTGCTCGACAAACAGGCGCAGCACCGGGTCTGGTCGTACTGGGGACTGGAAAACCTGTGGGGCAACCTGCGGGCCGACCCGGACCCGATCGCACGCGAGAACATCATGTACACCGGCTTCGTGGCGCTGCAAATGGCGCTGTTCAGTGCCAGCACCGGGCGCCGCGATTTCTCCGAAAGCGGCCGTTTTACGCTCACCCATCCATCGGGGCGACGCTACGCGCACGATGCCGGCTCGCTGGTGCGGCGCCTCGAACACGAATATACGACCTCGCCCTACTACCTGATCGCCTGCGAGCCGAATTGGGTCTACCCGCTGTGTAACGCCATCGGCGCCAGCGCCATCATGGCCTTCGACGCCCAGCATGGCGAGCAGCGCTGGCCCGCCCGCGCGCACGACTTCCGCCACAACCTGGAAGCCGAATTCCTCGACGGTTTCGGCCGGTATGTCCCATGCAAGTCGGCGCGCACCGGCCTGGCCCTGCCGGCCATCGGCGGCGCGATGCCGCTGGCGATGCCATGCTTCTTCCTGAACGTGGTCGCCCCCGACCTGGCGCGCCGCCAGTGGCTGCTGCTGCGGCGCCAGTTGTTCGGACCCGATGGCGCCTTGCGCCGCCGCGCCTTCTGGCCTATCGACACCGGCAACTACGGTTTCTCGCGCGCCAGCGCCTACAGCGCCACCGCGCTGGCGGCGGCGGAACTGGGCGACAGCGCCGTCTACGACGCCTGCATGGCCGCGCTGGAAGCGCAGTGCCCGAGTGTGCTCAAGGATGGCGTGATCCACCGCTTGCGCGCCTCGGTCTGGGCGCACGGCGTCGAGTTGATGGCGCGGGCCGGCACGCGCGATGGCTTTCGCCGGGTGATCGGCGATCCGCCCCTGGTGGCGGGGCCGCAGCTCGATGCGCTGGCGTATCCCGACATCCTGGTCGCCAGCGCGCATGCCGACGGCGATGGCTTGCGCGCGGTGCTGTACGCCGACGGCGTCCACGTGATTGGCCTGGTCGGCCTGCGGGCGCACGGCCAGTACCTTGCCAACGGTGTTAGCGTCACGGCCGACGCCAGCGGCAAGGCCAGCGCGAGTATCGCGTTCGCCGGCCGCACAAACCTGCACGTACAAGTCCAGGGAGGCAGATAATGGCATGCTGCGTCCTGCTGGCCGCTGTGCTGGGTGCCATTGCCGCGGTCACGTCGTGGCTGGCCAAGCCGGCGCGCCGGCCCGGCAAGGCGCAGGACTGGCGCTTGATCAAACCTACGGATACACCATGAACGAGACCAAAAACGTCGCTACGCCGCAGCGCTTTTCGCTGGCGGCCCGCTCCAAAAGCTTTGGCTACGCCATCGCGGGCATTGTCTTCATGCTCAAGACCCAGCACAACGCCTGGCTGCACCTGGCCGCCAGCGTGATCGTGGTCGGCCTTGGGCTGTACTTCAATGTCAGCAGCGCCGACTGGCGCTGGCTGGTCGCGGCCATGGTGGCGGTGTGGGTGGCCGAAACCATCAACACGGCGGTCGAATACGTGTGCGACGTCGTCTCGCCCGGCTACGCCATCGCGGTCAAGCACGCCAAGGACATCGGCGCCGGCGGCGTGCTCATTGCCGCCGCCGGCGCGGTGCTGATCGGCGCGCTGACTTTCTGGCCCTACCTTTAGACGCTGCGCAGGGCGGCGTCCCGACGTTCGCTGTAGCGGTCCACCAGGTAGTCGCTGCGCTCGCGCAGCAGCAAGGTGAACTTGAACAGCTCTTCCATCACATCGACCACGCGGTCGTAAAACGGCGATGGCTTCATGCGCCCCGCCTCGTCGAACTGCTCGTAGGCCTTGGGCACCGACGACTGGTTCGGTATCGTCACCATGCGCATCCAGCGCCCCAGCAAACGCAGGGTGTTGACGGTATTGAAGGACTGCGAACCGCCCGACACCTGCATTACCGCCAAGGTGCGTCCCTGGGTCGGCCGGGTGGAACCGACTTCCAGCGGAATCCAGTCGATCTGGTTTTTCATCACCGAGGTAATGGCGCCATGCCGCTCCGGGCTGCACCACACCTGCCCTTCCGACCAGAGCGACAAGGCGCGCAGCTCGGCCACCTTGGGATGGGTGAGCGCTTCGCTGTCGGTCATCGGCAGGCCGTGCGGGTCGAAAATGCGTACTTCCGCGCCCATGTGCGCCAGGATGCGCGCCGCTTCTTCGGTCAGGAAGCGGCTGAACGAGCGCTCGCGCAGGGACCCGTACAGCAGCAGGATGCGCGGCGGATGATCGAAAGGCGCCGGCGGCGCCAGCTTGTCCAGCGTCGGCAGGTCGAACTGCGCTTCGCCCAGGTTGGGCAGGCTCATGTCCTTGAGGTCCATTCAGGCCCCCTTCGGCGGCAAGATATCGCGCACCAGATCGCCGGGACGGCACAGGCGCACGCCCAGCGGCGTGACCACGAACGGGCGGTTGATCAGGGTCGGATGGGCCACCATGGCGTCCAGCAGGGCATCGTCGGCGGCATCGGCCAATCCGAGGTCGGCGTATTCCCGCTCCTTGGTGCGCATGGCGTCGCGCACCGCCAGGCCCGCACGCGAGATCAGCTCTTTCAGCACGGCGCGCGTGGGTGGCTCGACGAGGTAATCGATGATCTGCGGATCGACGCCGCTGGCCTGGACCAGTTCAAGGGCGCGGCGCGAGTTGCTGCAGCGCGCGTTGTGGTAAATCGTAATGGTCATGGCGGATTCGCGCGCAATGCGGGCTCGTTTTGATGATTCAATAATAGTCGAAATGACCCATCAAGACAAGCCGCCGCCCTGGCCGGGCCAGTCATCCGGCATCGAGCAGGCCCTGTTCGCGGATAAAGGCCACCACGGCGTCCACGCCTTCGCCGCTGCGCAGGTTGGTGAAAATGAAGGGGCGCTCGCCGCGCTGCTGCTTCGCGTCGTGCGCCATGACCGCGAGATCGGCCCCCACGTGCGGCGCCAGGTCGGTCTTGTTGATGATCAGCAGATCCGAGCGCGTGATGCCCGGACCGCCCTTGCGCGGGATCTTCTCGCCGCCGGCCACGTCGATCACGTACAGGGTCAGGTCCGACAATTCGGGGCTGAAGGTGGCGGCCAGGTTGTCGCCGCCGGACTCGATCAGGATCAGGTCCAGCCCGGGGAAATCGGCCTGCATGCGCGCGATGGCTTCCAGGTTGATCGAGGCGTCTTCGCGGATTGCGGTGTGCGGGCAGCCGCCGGTTTCCACGCCCATCAGGCGCTCGGCCGGCAGCGCGCCGGCGCGCAGCAGGATGTCCATGTCTTCGCGGGTGTAGATGTCGTTCGTGATGACCGCCATGTCGTATTCATCGCGCATGCTTTTGCAGAGCATTTCGCACAAGGCGGTCTTGCCGGAACCAACCGGGCCGCCGATGCCGACCCGCAGGGGATTCGATGTCATTTTCTGTCTCTCTTCCTGGTTAATCATGATCGGTACAACCTGCCGTGCTGCGCCTCGTGCCGCATCGACAGCATCGACAGGCCGGGCGACCAGTTCGACATCTCCTGGTCGCCCAGCGTTTGCGCGCGGCGCGCCGCTTGTTCGATGTTTGCGCGCAGCGACAGCAGCATGCGCTGGCCCGCCACCTGCCCCAGCGGCACCGACTTGACGCACACCAGCACCTGGTTTTCAATCCAGGAGAACAGCATGGCCAGCAGCGCTTCCTCGTGCGGTATGCCAAGGGCGTCGACCGCGCAGGCAAAGGCGGTCGGCAGCGCCACCTCGGGGCCGAGCGAGGCCACGTCGGCCACGCCCAGCTCCGCGATCAGGCGCGTGAGCGAGTAGCCCATCTGGATGGTCTCGGCGCGGAACTCGGCACTGTCGCGCGAGGCCAGGAAACGCTCGCTCCACAAGGCCACCGAGGCGTCGTCATGCGCCTCGAAGGCCTTGAGCAGGCGCCAGAACAGCGGCGCATCCCACTGCGCCACCACCTCGTCGAGGTGACGCGCGATCCACGCGCGGGCGCTGCCGGCGTCCGTCACCAGGCCGGCGTCGAACGCCGCTTCCAGCCCTTGCGAATAGCTGTAGCCGCCGATCGGCAGCGCCGGGCTGACAAACTGCAGCAAGTGCAGCAGCGCGCTGGCGTTCATGCCGACGCCGGGTCGCCCGGCCGGTGGATCTTCTGGCGCAGCGGCACGGGCGCCAGCGGATGGCCATCGTGGCCGTGGCTGTGCCCTGCACCTGCATACGCCCCCGCTTCCGGCTCGAACGGCGCGTTCTCTTGCTCCACGCGCGCGCCCAGGCCCTCCACCATCTCCTTGAGCACCGGATCGACCCGGATGCGCAAGAAGCCCTCGCCGATCTGGGCCTGCGTATGCCGGTTCCCCAGATGAAAAGCGCAGCGCGCCATGATCAGCGGCGTGCCGCAGCGGACCACGTAGGTCGCTTCGCTGGCGGCGACAACGCGCACCACGCGCCCTTCGGCTCCCGTCAAGAGCTCGCCGTCGCGCAGCACCGTGCCGCGCACCATGAACAGCGCCACTTCCTCGCCGGACGCCAGGCGCGCGCGCAAGCGGCATTTTTCGCGCTGGTCGTAGCCCAGCACCAGTTCATCGTCGATGCGTTCGGCCTGCGCCAGCTTGGTATGCAATGTGTAAGCGGTCGCTCAGCGGCGTTATTGCGCGACCCGATGGCGATCTGGAGAATGCATCCCTGGTGACAAACGAATCCCAGGGAGATGGCAATGGACGCAGGTAAGCGGGCAGTCAAGCGGGTGAACA